>NZ_JAQEKS010000016.1:0-61197 GCF_027679115.1 Coprococcus sp. TM115-187
CTCTAAGGAATTGACCTAATTATCTAAGTTTCATGTCCACACTATAGGGTCCATTATAAAACGAATTTGTTGATCTGTTTTTAATTTCTGAAATTCTAAATCAACTATATCTGCATATTTCGTTGATTAGCTTTGAATTTTACAGTATCTAAGTCAATAAAATATTCTTATTCTGTTGACTTGTTTTTGAGTTTTATAGTATCTAGATCAATAATAGTTCCTTATTTCGTTGATTCATTTCCGGCTTTTAAGTTTTGCAATCATTTTTTTCAGTATAACGCATGTAAAAATGTGTATCAATGAAGCAAAAAATAAATATGAAAAACTGTAAAAAATATTGCCATCAATAAAAATCATATATATGATATTTATAAAGAACAAAGGAGGTTTAAAATAATGCCTATGAAAAAAAGATTATCCAGTTCCATTGGTACTATTATTGTTCTCTGTGCGATAATCATAATATCGTTGCAGAAATATCAGCCGGACAAAGAAGTAATTACTACTTTCATATATGAATGGATAAATGACGATTCCAGGGCAGAGACAGAATACAAAAAAATTCTGGAAACCGGAAGTGATAATCAATCCTTATCTCAGCCTTTGCAAAAATACTTCATAACAGAAGCGGCATTCCAATCTTTCTTAAAGACATTTTATTATTTACCAGTAAAAATTCTGCAACAATACGATTCCTACAATTTAATAGACATTAACATAACAAAAGAATCTAATAGTTACTTTGTAAAAGTAGACTTAGAATTGATAAAAGAAGAAAAATCAAAGAATCATTCCATCACAATAAAAATTCAAATGGATCATAAAAAGTTTACCTATTTTACCATCACAGAAGGAAAAGAAATTTAACACAAATAAGCGGTTGAAAGATAAGAAACAAATAGGATGTAATAACCCATAGATATTCAGGAAGGGAGGAAATCTTTCATGCAAAAAGTAATCAGTATCGGAAAACAGAATTTTGTATCTCTTCGGGAGAATGATTGTTTTTATATTGATAAAACAGATCTGATCTGTAAGTGGTGGGAATCAAAAGATGAAATTACTTTGATCACCAGACCGCGTAGATTTGGAAAAACATTGAATATGAGTATGCTGAATTGTTTCTTTTCCAATCAATTTACAGGACGGGAAGACCTTTTTAAAGGATTGGCAGTCTGGAAAAAGGAAAAGTATCGTAAAATGCAAGGAACCTATCCGGTAATTTTTCTGAGTTTTGCCGCAATTAAAGGCAGTAATTATGAAGATGCCAGAGATGGGATTATCATGGCGATCAATGAAGCCTATTCAGAACATAGGTATCTGCTTGAAAGTAATGAACTTACGGATGGTGAGAGGAAATGCTTTGAAGAGTTAGATTATTATGCAAAAAATCCAGGAATCAAAAAACAGGTGGCAAATGATACAATCTGTAATGCGGTAAAAAATCTGGCAAATTGCCTGAGCCGGTATTATAAAAAGAAAGTTATTATTTTGCTGGATGAATATGATACCCCGATGCAGGAAGCTTATCTCTATGGATATTGGAAAGAATTTACAGCATTTATCAGAAGTTTATTTAATGCAACGTTTAAGACAAATCCATATTTGGAAAGAGCAATGATGACAGGGATTACACGCGTGTCGAAAGAATCTGTATTTTCAGATTTAAATAATCTTAACGTTGTAACAACGACATCAACGGAGTATGAAACCTGTTTCGGATTTTCGGAAGAAGAAGTATTTCAGGCGTTAGAAGAGCGTGGGATGAACAATCAGAAAAAGCTTGTAAAGTCCTGGTATGATGGTTTTGTATTTGGAAATACGCATGATATCTATAATCCTTGGTCAATTACTAATTTTTTAGATAAAAAACAGGTCCGTCCTTATTGGGCAGATACCAGTTCAAATAGTATGATTGATGAACTGATTCGAAAAGCTTCCACAGACATCAAAGAAAAGATGGAAGAATTGCTGCAGGGAAAAGAAATCGTAGTTAATTTTGATGAACAAATCGTATTTGAGCAGCTTGACAATTATAATCAGTTCATGAAGGCATTATTAAGTGATGATATAGATGCTATGAACTATTATATGAATCAGATTATAATGACAACATTCAGTTATTTTGATGTAGGACAAAATGAACCGGAACGATTTTATCATGGATTTGTTCTGGGACTCATTGCGGATCAGACTGATATCTATGAGATTCGGTCGAACAGAGAAAGTGGTTTTGGACGTTATGACGTGATGATGATTCCTAAAATAAAAGAAACAAAAAAGTATCCGGCGATTATTATGGAATTTAAAGTGAGAAATATAAAAAGAGAAGAATCGTTGGAAGACACTGTGCAGACGGCACTGACACAGATTAAAGAAAAATGTTATGATGCAGAACTATATGACAGAGGTCTAAAAAAAGAAGAGATTCATCATTATGGTTTTGCATTTGAAGGAAAAAAAGTATTGATAGGATAAAAAGAAGAAAGTCAAACTGCTATTGCGATTTAAAACTTTTTCATATAGCAGTTTGACTTTATCCGTTTTATAGATTAATGTAAATAAAATCCCAGATCCAATATACATTCCGGAGGCAGATATTCTCGCGGAATATTCACAAGTGCAGTAATTTTCCATAAGATACCAAATCCAATCAGAATGAGTAGCATTCCTCTGACACATTTTCTATAATCTCCGGCAGGAAACTTATACAAATCTTTAATTCCAAAAGCAAAGATAAAAATTAAAATCAGGACGGTTATTCCAAACAAAAAGAAAAAAGATTTTTGCTTTTCTAAAATACGTCTGTTTTCACCAGACTGTTTTTTATGTTCCCCTTCCTGATCGATGGTGACTTCATCTCCATCTTTTAATGGATATGTAGACCATTTTATGATCTGCAAAAGTTGTCCTTTTTCATCTTTTTCTTCCGGAAGAAGAATACTATCTGCGGTTATGGAAAGAGGATCGACAGCCTTTGAAAAGGCGAGAAATTTTGTTCCGAATACTCCTTCTTGCTCTGCCAGATAAAAAATCATATTTGTATCGGTATTATAGCAACTTTTGGGAATACGGATGGTAGAATTAAGCTTTTCTTCTTCTGTCTGACTGATCGTTGCAATCTCTACAGGTATCTGCATCCATTTTTCTATACGGATGGATAAAATAGTACAGATCATTAAAGAAATCAGGATCATACATCCGGCATTCCAGGTTTTCTTTTTCATCATTTTATCAACTCCATAAAATATCTTTTAGTCCATCCGTCAATTCTGTATTGTAATATAAAAAGAAAAATGTCACTGGAAGTAAACATAGTAGACCACAGACGGATTGAATTCCAACAGCATTTTGATTGAGTGATGCGAGAAAAACAGAAAGGGGATAGTCGGTTTCTTTTTCGAGAAAAAGGATAGGCTGTTCAACCATATTCCAGCTTTCTGTAAATACTAATATAAATAATGTGATAACGGCAGGTTTTGAATTTGGAACTATAATGTAGCGAATCATTTGTAGCTGATTTACGCCATCCATTCTTGCGGCATCAAGTGTAGAATCTGGGATTGCCTGGAAAACGAAAGTAAGCCATACAGTTCCAAAAGGTGAAAATATTGCAGGGATTATCAAAGCTTTCCAACTGTTTAAAAGTTTTAGTTTTTCTAATAAAATATAATTCGGCAGCAGTGTTACCTGAATCGGTAAAATCATAAATAGTGCAAATAGTATAAACCAGAATTTTTTCAGAGGAAAAGAATATTTTGCAAATGCTGTTCCTGACATACAGGAAAAAAGAGTTTGTCCTGCCGCAATCATCAGACACATGGCAAGGCTTCTCCAAAATTTTATCAGATAATCAGGTTTTGCCAGAAAAACTTTATAATAATTCATCAGAGAAAATCCGGTATCTGAATGAAAAACTGAAAATACAATCAGATAGATAATTGGAAATAAAAAAATAAAGGCTATGATCGAAAAAACAAAGAGCCGGGTGTACTGTTTGTACTTATGCATCGGCAGTCCTCCTCTTTAGAAAATAGTATATCATATAGATAAGACCACTTAGAAAAAGAATAAATACGGTAATAATAGTTGCACTGGCGGAAACCTTTTGGTAATTCAGATTTTGTAAATTATTATTCATAAAATGTTGTAAAAAATAAATACTGTTGTCTGGATGAGTTCCGCCAAGTAAAAAGGCTTCTCTGTAGCATTTAAATGCATTCATTATGGAGAGTATTAATGTAAAAAGGATAACCGGAAACAATATAGGACAGGTAATATAATAAAAGCTCTGCCATTTTCCGGCTCCGTGAAGACTGGCATATTCATAATATTCTTTCGGAATCATCTGAAGTCTGGAAGAATAAATGAAAATATAATATCCAACAAATTTCCAGAAATATAAAATACAGATGATCCAAAAAGCGCTTGATGTATGAAGCCAGTCTTTTTCAGGAAGATAAAAAAAGTTTAGTATCAGATTCAAAAAACCATTATTTTTGAAAAAAAACTGGATGACTAAAACTATAGATGCGATTGGCATGATGATTGGATAAAGAAAAGAGAGTCGGAAAATTTTCTGACCTTTCGTAATCTGTTGTAAAATTACAGAAATACAGAGAGCTGTCCCTAAAGTAACTGGTATTGTAACAAGCATATATTTACAAGTGTTTTTTACTGCCAGTAAAAACATTGTATTTTTAAATAGTTCTTTATAATTATCAAGACCTACAAATTCGCGTTTTCCGATACCAAAAGAAACAGAATACCACAAAACAATCAAAAATGGGATCAGATAAAAGAAAAGAAATCCTGATATTGCAGGGAAAGCCAGTAAGAATCCCTTCTTCTTTTTTTTCATTGCATCACGCTCGCTTTCACTTAAAACTATTCTGTCACCTGTGTATGATAATCATTCCATGCTTTGTCTGCTAAAGCCGAAAGCTTATCTTGCCATATCTTTTTAAAATCAGTTTGCGGACCATATAATAAACTACTATTTTCTATAATCTCTTCATAAATAAAATGTTCAACTTCTGTCGGAAAATATGCTCCTTCTAAGGACTGAAATGCTTTTATAGCTAAATCCTGTTTTGACTGATCTAAGAATGACAGTTTTGTACGGATGGCAGATACTTGTACCGGATAATCTGTTCCAAGAACACCATTTGCGCTTAGTGACATTCCATTAGTACTAGTTGATTCCTGAATTACGTTATTTAAAAAATACATTAAGAAGTGATAAGCTTCTTCTTTATAATCAGATGCCATACTTACAGCACCAAAGCAACGAATGGCAGCCATTTTTTTTCCCTGAATATCAGGGATTATGTCTATTTGCGTTGTGTGTTCGTTTATGTCATCCAAAGATGAGATTAAAATATGCGAAGAGCTAGTATCAGTATTATTTGTCTTTTCATTTTCTAAATAATCTTGTTTAAATAATAAGTATTCTAATGCGAAATTACTCCACTTTTCCTTATCAAAGAAAATCTGACCGGAATTGTAATCCGCAGCAGGTTGAAACCAGTTACCACTGATATTATCTAATTCGAATAGTGCATTTTTCAGAGCGTGGTCAGAAGAACTTTTTATATTTGAAATCCAATCTTCTAAGGTATCATTTTCCTGTGTATAATCAAGTACAGTATCGGAGATTAACATATTATAGTGGCAGGAAAGAGGAAGAATATATTGTCTTTCCTGATATTGACCGGGGAGAAGAAAAGACGGATTATAGTTTTCCTTTTGCCAATAAGAATCTTTTTTCATATATTTATCCAATGAGGCGAATACACCACTTTGCATTGCCTTATAAGGATTTTCAAAAAGAGGTTCGTTCATCTGCGCAGCTCCATCGGTGGAACAGTTAACAAGATATAAGTCAGGACCTTTTCCAGACATGATCTGTGTACGGAGTTTCTGAATTTCTGCAGATCTTTTATCAGGATCAGGAGATAATATTTTAATTTCAAATTCCAGAGAGTTATTTTTGGATGTGGCATATTTTACAGCATCAAGGACCTGCTCCTTAAAAGCAGGTTCTATAACAATAGAGAGTGTTTTGGAGACATCTTTATTTAGCTTTGTACATCCGGATAATCCAATTGAAAGGATGAGGAGTGGAAGAAGATAAAATTTAAAATTGAACATTGGTATGATCCATCCTTAAAAATTACAAAGTATAATTGATTGAATTTAAATGATGTATATGTCTTAGTATCTAAATTTTAACACAAAAATAAAACGATGTCAAAAAATAAAGGAATTTTTTGAAAACGAAGTAGTTCGTATGATTTTGTTGATTTTCGAAGAATACCAGAGGACGCTTGCATTTCAAAAAAATACAAGTTATCCTTAAGAAGATGTACAAAGGAGGAAAAGAAGATGCAGCTTGCAACAGCAATGAATCTAAGAAAAGCAATGGATGAGGAAACCAAAAGAGAGCGGTTCGCTTCCTGGTACAGCACACTGCCCGGAATCCCGGCACATGAAAAAGAGATCATAGAAAGGTCTTTAAAATATAACGTGTGGAAAGAACTCATAAAGCTCTTTGTCGTTTATATGATCCTTTCACTGGTATGGTTTTTCGGAGCCGGTCAGTATGATCCGTTTGAAAGTGTAACAGGATATTCTCTCATAGGAAAAAAGAGCGTAATTGGAGTTGTGCAGGAGGATGGCGAGTCATTGCGCTTGAAAAATCCGAATAAAGGTGAGCATGTAAGTTACACACTTGCAGAACTTGGAATGGATCCGATCAAATATTCTTATGGCAGTCGGTTTCAGACATACTGGGAAAAAGAAAAGAATGGGGAATATCAGTTACTTGCGGTATTGCCGGAAAAGCAGGTATCGAAAATAGAAGGTCTTTATTATGGCGTAATGGGAGTCGGATATTTTGCAATTCTTATTGGCGGGATTTGTGCGTTTTTTATCCGGAGAAAACGATATACAGGATGGTTTTTATCGTTCTATTACAGGCTGGAAAAGTTTTACTCAGAATATGGTGTATGGCAGAAATACAGTGTTGAAAGAGGTTATGACACGGTCGATGCGATTATTGCTTACGGAAATGAAAATCCGATATATTTTGTAAACGAATTTTCGAATATCCATCTCACAAAAGAGGAAGTAAAGAAAAAGAAATCAAAGCTTGCCATGGTCTGGCTAACATCAATAGCGGTTATGGCTGGGATTATACTTGTTATTTCACTGTATGTGAATATTACGTCAGCGATCGAGTGCAGGCAAAATGAGGCAAGGACAGCAGCAGTTTTAGAAAAGCTGCAGAATGCGATCGATGAAAAAACGACAGGTCTTGGTGAAAAATCGGAATATTACAATTATGCGGACATGATCGACCGGGCAAGGGATACATTCCCGGAAGAAGATATCTACTACAAGCTTCAGACAACGGAGGATTATGTCACGATAATTGTCACAACAAAAAAGAAACAAAATGTTTGCTTTGACCGGTATGTGCCGGTTCAGGGATCAATTGGTGATGAGGATACAGAGTATAAGCTTGAGATTGCCATGGTATCGGATGCGATGCAGCCGGACGACATTTTACATAATTATACAGGGATACTTAAGATAAAGTAAGGTAATGGCAAAAAGATGATTCTGCGAAAGGACGAAGGAGAAAATTTATGAAAAAGAAAAGATTTGCAATGGCAGCAGTATGCGCAGTCATGACTATAGCGCTTGCGGGATGCAGTATGCTCAGCTCCAAATTGAACGATATTACAGGAAAATTAGTGGGGAATTCGTACACGATCACGACCTATGATAATTACGGGAATCGTGTAATGACAACCACAGGAGACAAGATCAATGTGCAGGGAAATGCAGTGGAAACTTCAAGCTATGATTCAGACGGTAATGTTATCACGGGATATGAGCTTTCCTCTGTCATTACGATTACAATCGATGGAAAGGAAATCGAGAGTTGTGGTGATACCTGTATTTTTGCGCAGGACGCGTTGAAAGCGGATGTGGATTTTACGCAGGAGGATATTGAAAGCAATGCAAGCGGTAAGATTACAGACAATACTGCGATCGCAGGTGTCCTGAATAAGTATAAAAATATGTTTGGAAAAGCCAGAGTGGTTGTTATCAAATCCCAGCTTGGACAGCCAATCGTAGCGTATAGCGGAGAAGATGTGTACTGGGAAATCCCGGATGATCTGCCGAAATTTACGAAGTTGATGATCGATGGGAAAGCGTTGTACATACACCGGGCGAATTTCCAGATCATTGATAAGAGTTTGTTGGAATCCAACTGATAAATTTAATGTGGTGAAATTTCACGGCTGATATAATCAAAGCATGGGTGCTATCATAACGGTGGTGGTTAGTCTTTCTTCAGAGGGACTGGTAAAGCAGAGGTATTTTAACTTGCATTTCCCAAAAATACCAGTTATCCTTATCAGTATATCAGGAGGAGGCACAAAAACATGGAAGAAACAAAAAAGTTATCATGTATAGACTGTAATGTTAAGAAATGCAATGCAAAGCAGAATATAGAGAACAACAAACCATATCCGGGATTTTGCGTGTCACATAATATGGACTTGAAAGACCGGCAGAGGGCGCTTGATACCTATCTGGGAGATGAAAAAGATCTGAAGATCATGCGTGCAAGTGCCGAGATCGAGCACGATTTTTACTGCCAGGCAACCCGTGTGGAGGAGACGATCCGCTGGGCAAAAAAACTGGGTGCCAAGAAGATCGGAATTGCAAGCTGTGTGGGACTCTTAAAGGAAAGCCACCTGCTGGCAGGACTTTTGAGAGAATACGGCTTTGAAGTGTACGGTGTGGGCTGTAAGATCGGAGAAGTTCCAAAGACCGAGGTCGGCATTCCGGAACGCTGCGAGGAGGTCGGAGTTCATATGTGTAACCCAATCCTGCAGGCGCAGATGCTGAACAAAGAGAAGACGGACATCAATATCGTGATGGGACTTTGCGTGGGACATGACAGCCTCTTTTACAAATATGCCGAGGCGCCGAGTACAACGCTGGTTGTAAAGGATCGGGTGCTTGGAAATAATCCGGTGGCTGCTTTGTATACGCTGGACTCTTATTACAAAAAGTTACATCATCTGAATCTGGAGGAAGAATAATGCACATTCGACATATTTTATTTGATCTTGACGGAACGCTGCTTCCGATGAACCAGGACGAATTTGTTACCTTTTATATGCCGCTTCTGGCAAAAAAATATATATCCGAGGGGATTTCCTTTGATCCGAAAGCATTTATTGCATCCGTGTGGAAGGGCTATGGAGCGATGGTGAATAATGACGGAAGTTGTACCAACCGGGAAGCATTCTGGCAGTATATGGACGAACTGCTTCCGACGGATTCGGAGAATTCTGAACGGATTGCCCTTGATTTCTATGCAAATGAATTTAACCAGGCAATTGCGGTGACGCAGCCAAACAGTCTGTCGGACAAGGTTGTGAAAAAGGCAAAGGAAAAAGGAATCCGCACCTACCTTGCAACCAATCCGGTATTTCCAAAGGTGGCAACGATGAACCGGATCAAATGGGCGGGATTGGATGCAGAGGATTTTGAGCTGATCACAACTTATGAGGATAATTGTTACTGCAAGCCAAATGTGGACTATTACCGAACAATTCTTGAACAGTTTCATCTTAGACCGGAAGAGTGTTTGATGGTAGGAAATGACGTGGAAGAGGATCTTGCAATTCGGAAACTCGGCGTAAAGACATTCCTTGTTACAGATACGAAGGAAAATAAAAAGGATCTTCCAATCGAAAGCGATTACCAGGGATCGATGGAAGAGCTGTTTGCATTTGTGGAAAGCCTGGAAAATGCTTAAAAATTTATTGAAATTCCAAACTTTTATTGTAAATGCATGGCGGACGTGGTAAATTATTCTAAGTAGTATCCGGAGGGAACCGGAGAAGAGTATATGATAAGAAACAGAGGGAAACTGATATGAAGAAAAAGTTACTTGTTGTTTGTGGCGGACAGTCCAGTGAGCATTCAATTTCACGAATTTCCTGTAATTCAGTGATGAAGCATCTGGATAAAGATAAATATGAGATTACACTTGTCGGCATTGCAAAAGATGGGAAATGGTACATCTTAAAGCAGGAAGATAATGACCTGTCAAAAGATACCTGGCTTGACGGAGCAGAAGTGGTAGAAGGTGTATTCGATCTTCTGAGAAGTCAGGATGTTGCATTCCCGGTACTTCACGGACTTTACGGAGAAGATGGAACTATCCAGGGATTATTTGAACTGGCACAGCTTCCGTATGTAGGATGCCGTGTATTTGCATCCAGTGCATGTATGGATAAGATTTTTGCAAAGAAAGTATTTGAAAGTGCAGGAATCCCACAGGTCAAATCTGTATATGTAAAGAAGCGCAATGATGGAAAGCTGGTTGTAGTGGAAAAAAACATGGAAGAGACAAAAGAAGTCGAAGCTTCTATTATGAAAGAACTTGGAATGCCGTGCTTTATCAAGGCAAGCCGTTCCGGATCCAGTGTTGGATGTTACCGCTGCGATAAAGAGGAAGATCTGATGGCAAAGCTGGAAGAAGCTGCGAAGTATGATACACACATCGTTGTAGAAGAATGTGTAGACTGTATCGAGCTTGAGACAGCCGTTCTTGGAAATGATGACATTATCGTATCCAGAGTCGGACAGATCATGCCACACGGTGAATTCTATACCTTTGAATCCAAATATGAAGATGCAGAGAGCAAGACATGTATCCCTGCAAAAGTAGATGAAGAGATTCAGGAACAGATCCGTAAGTATGCTGTTCGTGCCTTTAAGGCAATTGACGGACACGGACTGAGCCGTGTGGATTTCTTCCTGGATAAGAAGACCAATAACATTTATCTGAATGAGATCAATACTCTTCCGGGATTTACAAGTATTTCCATGTATCCACAGCTGATGGAAGATTTGGGATATAGTTATTCTGAACTGCTGGATAAACTGATTGAGATTGCTGATGAAAATTAATTACAGATAATAGAAGAATGTTTTGCTGCCGCCGTAATTGGCGGCAGTTTCAAATTACAACAGGAAATGGTATTTCAACAGCAAATAGTGAATGGATATTTTCCATTCAAAACACATTTCTTTTCATAGTGAAATGGTTTGGACCGATCTTATCAATCATATGTATATACGGAATTCTAAAATAGTTAAAAAAGAATGAATAAAGAAAAACTCCAGAATCAATTTTATACTGCTGATTCTGGAGTTTCTTTTACTTAGAAACGATATAATTTCACTTTGTTACTTCTCTTTACTATATTCCAGAGAAGCTTCCACAAATCCCTTAAACAGCGGATGTGGTTTGTTCGGACGGGATTTGAGTTCCGGATGTGCCTGTGTTCCGATGAACCAAGGATGTTCCGGAATTTCCACCATCTCTACGATTCTGCCGTCCGGAGAAAGTCCGGATAAGAGCATACCGTTCTGGGTAAGAGCATCACGGTAGTCATTGTTGACTTCATAACGATGACGATGACGTTCGTGGATTTCTTCTTTTCCATATAATTTATAAGCTTTTGATTCTTTGTTAAGAACACAAGGATAAGAACCAAGACGAAGGGTTCCACCGATATCTTCAATACCGATTTGGTCAGGCATGATGTGGATGACCGGATGTGTAGTGTTTGGATTCAGTTCTACGCTGTGTGCATCATGATATCCAACAACATCTCTTGCAAATTCTACGATAGCAAGCTGCATACCGAGGCAGAGACCGAGGAAAGGAATCTTGTGTGTTCTTGCATATTTGATGGCTTCGATCTTACCTTCGATACCACGGTCACCGAATCCACCAGGTACGAGGATACCACTTACATCACCGAGAAGTTCATCGACATTTTCTGGTGTGACGGTTTCAGAGTCAACCCATTTGATATTTACGGTTGTGTGGCTGTAGATGCCGCCATGTTTTAATGCTTCAACAACACTGATATATGCGTCATGGAGCTGGATATATTTGCCGACCAGGGCGACTGTTACATCTTGTGTCGGATGCTTCAGGCATTCGACCATCTCTTTCCAGTCTTTCAGATCCGGTTCCGGACAGTCAAGCTTCAGGCATTCGCATACAACGGAAGCGAGATGTTCTTCTTCCATGGCGAGTGGTGCTTCGTAAAGATATTCTACATCCAGGTTCTGAAGAACGTGATCAGATGGCACGTTACAGAAGAGGGCGATCTTGTCTTTGATTCCCTGATCCAGTGGATGCTCAGAACGGCAGACCAGAATATCCGGCTGGATTCCCATTCCCTGTAATTCTTTTACGCTTGCCTGAGTCGGTTTGGTCTTCATCTCCTGGGAAGCATGCAGATATGGGATCAGTGTGACGTGGATCAGCGCAACATTGTCATGTCCCATATCATGTTGGAACTGGCGGATAGATTCCAGGAAAGGCTGGCTTTCGATGTCTCCGACGGTTCCACCGACTTCGATGATCGCAATCTCGGTATCTGTAGCTGCAGGGTTGCGATAGAAACGGCTCTTGATCTCATTCGTGATATGCGGGATGACCTGTACGGTTCCTCCACCAAAATCTCCACGACGTTCTTTCTGAAGAACGGACCAGTAAATCTTTCCTGTCGTTACATTCGAGTTCTTGGTAAGACTTTCATCGATAAATCTTTCATAATGTCCAAGGTCAAGGTCTGTCTCCGCTCCATCGTCTGTTACAAAAACTTCACCGTGTTGTACCGGATTCATTGTACCCGGGTCAATGTTGATGTACGGATCAAATTTCTGCATTGTAACTGTGTACCCGCGTGCCTTGAGCAGACGCCCAAGAGAAGCTGCTGTGATTCCTTTTCCAAGACCTGAGACAACGCCTCCGGTAACAAATACATACTTAACTGCCATAGTTCCAGTTCCCTCCTTATGGTAATTTTTTTTGTCTACTACTCATTGTGTTCTGTAAAAAATAAGATAGAATGCGATTTCTATTCATCAGAAAAGTCCGGTATAACCTTCTGACAGATAAAAATAGAAAAAAACCCCATAAAAACAAATTTATGTGGCTCCCTCGCTACTTTGATTTCCCCTTGAAATCAATTCCCCTATAAAATACTTTAAAAGTATACACCCATTCCAGAAAAAAATACAACAATTTTTTTTGAAATGGGTGTATAAAAATCAAAAATATAATATTTGTCTACTGATAGATCGGTTTTTTCTCGTATCTCGGTTCAGATGTAACCTGGATGGATAACTTCTGGAACAGACGGATATCTACATTTGCAAGCATAACGGATACATGAGCCTGGCAGCCTTTTAAATTCGGGACTTGTCTGAGTGCCTGTTCAGCAACCGGATTGGAAGAGGCACTGATAGAAAGTGCAATCAGAGCTTCATCGATGTGAAGTCTTGGGTTCTTGCTTCCAAGGAATTCGGTTTTAACTTTCTGGATCGGTTCCAGGGCAGTCGGTGAGATCAGGTGCATATCATGATCGATTCCGGCGAGTTCTTTTAAGGCGTTCAGGATCAGGGCAGCAGATGCGCCAAGCAGGTCAGAGGTTTTTCCTGTTACGATGCGTCCGTCCGGAAGCTCCAGAGCGGCAGCCGGTGCACCGGTTTCTTCAGCGCGTGCAAGAGCGGCATCAACAACCTTACGGTCATGTACGGTAACTCCTGCCTGATTCATCAGAAGCTCGACCTTATAAGTCTCTTCCTTCGGGCATTCACCGGAAAGGAAACGGTCCATGGTGCGGTAGTAGCGGCGAATGATCTCCTGACGGGAAGCTTCTTTGCAGACTTCATCGTCACAGATGCAGTTACCAGCCATGTTAACACCCATGTCTGTTGGTGATTTGTATGGATTTTCTCCGTAAATGCGCTCAAAAATTGCACTCAGTACAGGGAAGATCTCTACGTCACGGTTGTAGTTGACGGTAGTAACACCGTAAGCTTCCAGATGGAACGGGTCGATCATATTTACATCGTTAAGGTCAGCAGTAGCTGCTTCATATGCTAAGTTGACCGGATGCTTTAACGGGATATTCCAGATCGGGAAGGTTTCGAATTTGGCATATCCTGCACGGACTCCGTGCTTGTGCTCATGATAGAGCTGGGAAAGGCAGGTAGCCATCTTTCCACTTCCAGGTCCAGGTGCGGTGATGACAACCAGAGGTCTGCTTGTCTCAATATATTCGTTCCTTCCGTATCCTTCGTCACTTACGATCAGCGGGATGTTGGAAGGATAACCTTCTATTACATAATGGATATAAACTTTAATGCCAAGCTTTTCCAGACGTCCTTTGAAAAGATCGGCACTGTTCTGTCCGGAGTACTGTGTGATAACAACACTTCCGACAAAGAGACCATTGGCTTCAAATTCGTCTTTCAGACGGAGAACGTCAGTGTCATAAGTGATCCCAAGATCACCGCGGACTTTGTTGGCCTCAATATCGGCTGCACTGATAACGATCACAATCTCTGCGGTATCCGATAATTCTTTTAGTAAATGTAATTTGCTGTCCGGCTGAAATCCAGGAAGCACGCGGGAAGCATGATAGTCATCGAAAAGCTTTCCACCGAATTCGAGATACAGTTTGTTGTCAAACTGATTGATTCGCTCACGAATGTGAGAAGACTGCATTTGCAGGTATTTTTCATTATCAAACCCAATTTTCATAAAGTTCCATCCTTTTTGTCCATAATTTTACTTTCATAGAAGCAATTCAAACCTAGTATACTATAAAATATGACTTTTTTACAATCTTTTCATAAATTTTTCATTGATTTCTAAAAAACGCCTACTTATAATAGAGAGGACGACACTTAGGAGGTAGGTATGGATAACCAGAATAATAGAAATAAGCAAAACCTTCCGGGAAATAATAACCCGAATAATAAAAATAACCGCCAAAGATGGAATATTATATTATTTACCGTTATGCTGATCTCGTTTATCGTATTTGCGTTGTATCAGTTCCGGGAAGACACAGATGCCCGGGAGATTACCTATGATCAGTTCCTGAACATGGTAGATTCCGGGGAAATTAAGAAAGTTGTGATCGAGGATGACAAGATTGTGATCACAGCGAAGACAGAAGCTGAGATGAAGAACAGCAAGAAAAAAGGCGCTTCGGAGAGCGATGTGGTCGAAGGTTCTGTAGCAGATAACAACGACAGCAGCAGTAAGGACAGCAGCGATGACAGTACAGGTCTGTTCAGTAATGTGACAAGGAAGCAGTATTATACCGGTATTGTGAAGGATGATACCCTTTCGGACAGACTGTATAAAGCAGGTGTTGAGTATGAACAGAAGATACCGGATTCTACATCTTATATGGTGATGAATCTTCTGGTCAACATTGTTCCGCTTGTGATCATGATCGGTCTGGGCGTGATGCTGATGCGCCGTATGACAAAGGGTGGCGGCATGATGGGCGTTGGAAAGAGCAATGCCAAGATGTATGTGGAAAAATCTACCGGAGTCACATTTAAGGATGTAGCCGGTCAGGATGAAGCAAAAGAATCCTTGCAGGAAGTAGTCGATTTCCTGCATAACCCTGGCAAATACACCGGAATCGGAGCGAAGCTTCCGAAAGGAGCACTTCTTGTAGGTCCTCCCGGAACCGGTAAGACACTTCTTGCAAAAGCAGTTGCCGGAGAAGCAAAAGTACCGTTCTTCTCTCTTTCGGGTTCTGCATTTGTTGAGATGTATGTCGGTGTCGGAGCGTCAAGAGTACGTGACCTCTTTAAGCAGGCACAGCAGATGGCGCCGTGTATTATTTTTATCGATGAGATCGATGCGATCGGAAAAAGCAGAGATTCACAGCTTGGTGGTAATGATGAAAGAGAACAGACACTGAATCAGCTCCTTGCAGAGATGGATGGATTTGACAGTAATAAAGGTCTTCTGCTTCTTGCGGCAACGAACCGTCCGGAGATCCTGGATCCGGCGCTTCTCCGTCCGGGAAGATTTGACAGACGTATCATCGTAGATAAGCCAGATCTCAAGGGACGTATTGATGTCCTGAAAGTACATGCCAAAGATGTTAAGATGGATGAAACAGTCAATCTGGAAGAGATTGCACTTGCAACTTCCGGGGCAGTCGGTTCTGATCTTGCCAATATGATCAACGAGGCTGCGATCAATGCAGTAAAAAAAGGAAGAAATGTTGTATCCCAGGCAGACCTTTTTGAGGCTGTTGAGGTCGTTCTTGTGGGTAAAGAGAAGAAAGACCGTATCATGAGCCAGAAAGAACGCCGTATCGTATCATACCATGAAGTCGGTCATGCACTGGTAACTGCCCTTCAGAAGGACGCAGAACCGGTACAGAAGATTACAATCGTTCCGAGAACCATGGGTGCACTCGGTTATGTGATGCAGACACCGGAGGAAGAGAAGTTCCTGAATACCAAGGCTGAGCTGGAAGCAATGCTGGTGACAGCCCTTGCAGGACGTGCAGCAGAGGAACTGGTGTTTGACACAGTTACAACCGGAGCATCGAACGATATTGAGCAGGCAACCAAGATTGCAAGAGCGATGGTAACACAGTATGGTATGTCTGAAAAATTCGGACTTATCGGACTGGAATCTATCCAGAACCGCTATCTGGACGGAAGAGCTGTTATGAACTGCGGAGAGGCAACCGCGGCAGAAATCGATCAGGAAGTTATGAAGATGCTGAAGGGAGCATATGCAGAAGCGAAGAGAATGCTTTCCGAGCATCGTGAAACGATGGATCAGATCGCCGGATTCCTGATTGAGAAAGAGACGATCACCGGAAAAGAATTCATGAAGATTTACCGCAGATGTGAAGGAATTCCGGAACCGGAAGAAAAGAAAGAAGAGAATTCTGTAAAAGAGCAGACGATCGAGATGCCGAAGAAAGAGGCAGATACCGAAGCTGCACAGCAGGAAGAGAAAGAAACGCAGAAGAAAGTAGAAAGAGACGAAGACGGATTCATCCTTCCGCAGAAGCGTGACTAGTCTAAAATAACAGAAGATGCAGAGGTTTCAGAACAATAGGTTCTGGAGCCTCTTTTTTTCTGTAGATTCTTTTGAAAGAATGACTTGTATTGTCTGCAGGAAGCAAGGTATAATGTGACTATGGAAAATCAGACATTTATTATTGAAGACGAACTTAAAAAACTTCCTGGGAAACCGGGAGTCTATCTGATGCATGGGGAAAAGGACGAGATCATTTATGTTGGAAAGGCGATCAGCCTGAAGAACCGTGTCAGACAGTATTTTCAGCCGAGCAGGAACAGGGGAGCCAAGATTGACCAGATGGTGACGCATATCACCCGGTTTGAGTATATCGTGACGGATTCGGAACTGGAAGCACTGGTTCTGGAATGCAATCTGATCAAGGAACACCGGCCAAAGTACAATACGATGCTGATGGATGATAAGAGTTATCCATTTATCAAAGTGACAACCGGCGAAGCATATCCAAGGATTATGATGGCAAGGCAGATGAAGAAGGACAAGTCAAAGTATTTCGGCCCTTATACCAGTGTGACGGCGGTAAAAGATACGATCGAACTGATCCGGAAGCTTTACCGTCTGCGTAGCTGTAACCGCATCCTTCCGCGCGATATCGGGAAAGAAAGATGCTGTCTCTATCATCATATCAAGCAGTGCGATGCACCGTGTCAGGGGTATATTTCGCAGGAAAAATACAGAGAGTCGGTTGATGAAGTACTCAAATTCCTGGGAGGAAATTATGATAAAATCTTAAAGGATCTGGAGAAAAAGATGCAGGAGGCATCGGATGATCTGGAATTTGAGAAAGCAATTGAATACCGGGAGCTTCTGCACAGCGTGAAGCAGATTGCACAGAAGCAGAAGATTACCGATACAGGGGGCGAGGACCGGGATATTGTGGCTCTTGCAAGAGAGCATGAGGATGCGGTGGTACAGGTATTCTTTATCCGCAATGGTCGTCTGATCGGCAGAGATCATTTTTATCTGCGGATTGCCCAGGGAGATGAAAATGCAGAGATCCTCTCCAGCTTTATTAAGCAGTTTTATGCCGGAACGCCATATATTCCGGGCGAACTGATGCTTCCGGTAGAACCGGAAGAGCGGGAGATCCTGGAAGCATGGCTTGGAGAAAAACGTGGGCATAAGGTTCATTTCCGTATCCCGAAAAAAGGGGAAAAAGAAAAGCTTGTTGAGCTTGCGGCGAAAAATGCAAAGATGGTACTGGAAAAAGATAAGGAGCGTATCAAGCGTGAAGAAGGAAGAACGATCGGTGCAGTAAAAGAAATAGAAAAGTTGCTTGATCTTAATAACCTGGTGCGTATGGAGGCGTATGATATTTCCAATACCAATGGATTTGCCTCGGTAGGGTCGATGATCGTTTATGAGAGGGGAAAACCGAAACGAAACGATTATCGTAAGTTCCACATTAAGGGTGTGCAGGGGGCGGATGATTATGCAAGTATGCGTGAGGTCCTCACCAGAAGATTCCGGCATGGTCTGGAGGAACAGAAAAGCGGGAAAGAGCTGGGAAGTTTTAATGTTTTTCCGGATCTGATCATGATGGATGGTGGAAAAGGACAGGTTAATATAGCACTGGAAGTACTGGATGAACTTCATATATCCATTCCGGTATGCGGTATGGTCAAAGATGACCACCATCGGACGAGAGGACTCTACTATCAGAATATCGAGATTCCGATCGACCGCAATTCCGAAGGGTTTCGACTGATCACAAGAGTGCAGGATGAGGCGCACAGATTTGCTATAGAATTTCACCGGAAACTGCGTAGTCAGGGACAAGTGCATTCGATCCTGGATGATATTCCGGGAATCGGACCTGCGAGAAGAAAAGCACTGATGCGGACATTTGCCAGTCTGGATGAGATTAAGAATGCAGAGGTGGAAGATTTGAAAAAAATTCCATCAATGGATGAAAAATCAGCCAAAAGCGTGTATAATTTTTTCAGAGGAAGCGAAATGGAAGATACAGAAGCTACTCGGATGGAAGAACAATAAAAGGAGACAGGACTATGGGAGTAACATTAACAAAAATCGTAGAGAAGATGGAACTTAGAAATCTTACTCCGGATGTCGATATGACACAGCGGGAAGTAAAAATTCCGGATATTAACCGTCCGGCACTTCAGCTCGCCGGATTTTTTGATCATTTTGATTGCGAACGGATTCAGCTTATCGGATATGTAGAGTACACTTATCTGCAGACACTGGAATATGAGCATAAGATGAAAATATATGATACACTGCTTGATTATGGGATTCCATGCTTTATTTTCTGCAGAAATCTGCAGCCGGATCCGGAATTTCTGGAGAAAGCAGTGAAGAACAATATTCCGGTATTTATTACGGATAAACAGACCTCTTCCTTTTCAGCAGAACTGATCCGCTGGATGAAAGTGGAACTGGCACCGTGTATTTCAATTCACGGGGTACTGGTGGACTGTTATGGAGTCGGTGTTCTGATCATGGGAGACAGCGGTATCGGTAAAAGTGAGGCGGCACTGGAGCTGATCAAGCGAGGCCATCGTCTGGTAACAGATGACGTGGTGGAGATCCGGAAGGTGAGTGATGATACTCTTGTTGGTACAGCACCGGATATTACCCGCCATTTTATTGAACTTCGCGGAATTGGTATCATTGACGTAAAGACGCTGTTTGGTGTGCAGAGTGTAAGAGAGACACAAAATATTGATCTCGTCATCACGCTTGAGGACTGGAACAAGGATCGTGAGTACGACAGGCTTGGACTTACTGAGGAGTATACAGAATTTCTTGGTAATAAGGTTGTATGCCACAGTATTCCAATCCGTCCGGGACGTAATGTTGCCATTATCGTAGAATCAGCGGCAGTCAACCACAGACAGAAACAAATGGGCTATAACGCAGCTCAGGAGCTGTACCGCCGGGTACAGGAAAATCTAAAAAAGAATATGTAAGGAGCAGGAGACAGATGAAATATTGTTTTGGTATCGATATAGGCGGAACGACAGTAAAGATGGGACTTTTTCAGGAAGACGGAGAGCTTCTTGACAAATGGGAGATCAAGACACGTACGGAGAACCAGGGAGAAGCAATCCTCCCGGATATTGCACAGGCAGTGAAAGCGAAGATGGCAGAGAAGGACCTGGTGAAAGAACAGATCATCGGACTTGGAATGGGGCTCCCGGCACCGGTAAACGAGGATGGAATTGTTCAGAATACAGCAAATCTCGGATGGGGATACAAAGAAGTCACACGTGAACTGGAAGAACTTCTTGACGGAATGAAAGTGATTCCGGGGAATGATGCAAATGTAGCTGCGCTTGGTGAGATGTGGAAAGGTGGCGGAAAAGGCCACAAGAATGTTATTATGGTTACCCTTGGAACCGGTGTTGGCGGTGGAATCATCGTGGATGGAAAGTGCCTTGTAGGGGCACACGGTGCTGGCGGAGAGATCGGTCATCTGTGTGTAAACTACCAGGAGACAGAAACCTGTGGATGTGGAAAGAAAGGCTGTCTGGAACAGTATGCTTCTGCAACAGGGATCACAAGACTTGCCAATATGCGTCTTGCAAAAGATGAGAAACCAAGTACCCTCAGAAATGTGGCAGAGATGTCTGCGAAAGAAGTGTTTGATGCAGTGAAAGCCGGAGACGAAGTTGCAATCGAAATCGCAACTGAATTTGGAAAGTATCTGGGACATGCGCTGGCGAACCTTGCAGCTGCATGTGATCCGGCGGTTATCGTAATCGGCGGAGGGGTATCAAAAGCCGGAGAGGTTCTGCTGGATTACATCAAAGGACCATTTAAAGAAATGGCATTCTTTGCAGATAAAGATACAGAATTTGCACTTGCAGAGCTTGCAAATGATGCAGGAATCTGCGGAGCAGCAAAACTGGTACTGAAATAAGTGAAAGATATTATAAAAAAACAAAAATCTTGTGAGAAATATTTAACATTCTTGCAAGATTTTTTTTGCAGAAGAAAATGAAGAATGAGAAATGTTTACATTTGACATTCTTCACAAAATGATGTAAACTTATCGTAGTAACATTGTTAAATAAGTCTATAAACTCTAAATAATTGTGAAAAGGAAGACAAAATGATAATACGTAAAACATTAAGAGAGCAAGTAGTTGAAATTTTAAGACACAAGATTTTATCAGGAGAGATCAAACCGGGAGAACGAATTATAGAGGCAAAAGTAGCAGAAGAGCTGAAAGTCAGCAGAGGTCCTTTAAGAGAAGCTCTCAGGCAGATCGAAGAAGAAGGGCTGGTTGTATATGAAGCACAGAAAGGCTGTGTAGTAAAGACGATGACTTATGAAGAGATGCAGGAAACATACCTGATCCAGTCTACGCTTGAGAAACTGGCAGTGCAGATGTGCGGGGGAGAGATCAGCAAAGAACAGGATGAAGAGATGCAGAAGCTTGTTCTTTCCATGGAGAAAGCGGCCAATCAGAAAAATCTGTATGATGTTATAAAATTCGATGAACAGTTCCATGAATGTATTGTGAAGACCGCACACAGTGAAAAACTTCATAGAATCTGGAAAATACTGGAAGGAGGGAATACGGCGGCATATTATACGATGGATACAAAAACTCTGGTACCATTTGATGTGGTCCACATCAATCATCAGAGAATTTTGGATCTGTTTCATAAAGGGACAGTCGAAGATATCTGTAAAGAGATAGAAATCCACTACATGGTTGTCCCGCATGTTCTGTATGAAAATCAAAAGAAAAAAGGAGAAAGGAACTGAAGGTATGGTTAAATTTATTGGGAAAAGGCTGACATATGCTGTGTTGACATTGTTCTTGATTGCCACAGCAACATTTTTTCTGGTAGCAGGTGCTCCGGGAGATCCGATCGCTGCAAAAGTCGGACAGATGCCGGAACAGGCACAGGAAATCATCCGTGAGAAATACGGACTGGACCAGCCGGTAGTAAAGCGGTATACAACGTATATGAAGAATCTTCTGACGACAGGAGATTTTGGGGAATCAATTATTTATACCGGACAGTCAGCAAATGATATTATAAAAAATAATACGTTGGTATCGGCGAAGATTGGGTTATTGGGATTGCTGTTCCAGGTGACGATTGGTATCAGTCTTGGAATGGTTGCAGCACTGAACCGGGGAAAACCGGTGGATCATGTCATAAGGGTACTCGTTGTATTGGCAATTTGTGTTCCTAGTTTTGTATTTGCATCGGTATTGCAGTATTTTCTTGCATTCAAATGGAAACTGGTGCCGGTATTTGGCTGGGGAGAATTAA
Source organism: Coprococcus sp. TM115-187 (assembly GCF_027679115.1). NCBI lineage: Bacteria > Bacillati > Bacillota > Clostridia > Lachnospirales > Lachnospiraceae > Coprococcus > Coprococcus sp. TM115-187. Next base: position 22,256 of record NZ_JAQEKS010000016.1, read on the forward strand.
AACACTATATTCTTCCTGTTGCCGCCTATGCAATCGGAGGAATTGCATCTTATACAAAATATATGAGGAGCAGTACACTGTCTGTAATTGGGGAAGATTATATTATCACAGCGAAAGCAAAGGGATGTACGAAAAAAAGAGTGGTACGGAAACATATTTTGAGAAATGCAATGCTTCCGATCATTACAATGATCGGACCTTCTCTGGCAGGAATTTTTGCAGGATCATTCATCCTTGAACGTATGTTTGCGATTCCGGGACTTGGATTCTACTATGTAAAAGCAGTTTCGGATAATGATTATACGATGGTAATCGGTCTTACAATTTTCTTTGCTATTTTGTTCGTTGGCTCGCTGATTGTCGTAGACATTCTGTACGGAATCGTCGATCCGAGAATCCGAGTTGCAAAAGGTAAGAAATAGGAGGGATTCTGATGAGTACAAAAGAGGTAGTAATGACAGAAGAATGGAATGAATCAGATGATTTTAAACGTGTTGGGACGGAAGGATTATCTGGTGAAGATATCGGACAGAAATCCCTGACCTATTGGGCGGATGTCTGGAGAAGATTTAGGGAAAACAAACTTGCAATATTTGGTCTTATATTATTAGGCGTGATCGTAGTGATCCTGTTTGTCGGACCGCTGATCACAGGACAGGATTATCAGTTGATCGATGCGTCGATCAAGAATCAGGGACCAAGCAGTGCACACTGGTTTGGCACAGATGATATGGGAAGAGATCTCTTTACCCGTGTCTGTGTAGGCGGACGTATTTCAATCTATATTGGTTTATGTTGTACATTGGTAATGTTTGTGATCGGAGCACTCCTTGGAGCACTGGCAGGATTAAAAGGCGGCCTGGTAGATGACATCATCATGCGTATCTGCGAATTTATCGGAAACCTGCCATATCTGATCATTGTAGTAATTTTATCCATGGTACTTGGAAGAAGTATGTTCTCCCTTGTTTTTGCAATGAGCCTTACCGCGTGGGTAGGAACTGCGCGTATGGTAAGAGGACAGATCCTTCAGATCAAGGAACAGGATTATGTGCAGGCAGCAACAGCACTTGGCGCGTCAACGGGACGTATTATTATCAAACATCTTCTTCCGAATACACTTGGAATTATTATGGTTGATATTACGATGTCAGTTCCGGGATTTATTTTCAGTGAGGCTTTCTTAAGTTATATCGGACTTGGAGTAAGACCACCGGAAACCAGCTGGGGAGCACTTGCATCAGCAGGACAGCAGCAGCTTATGTTTTACCCACATGAATTGTTCTTCCCATGTCTGATGATCGTACTTACAATGCTGACTTTCCATCTGATCGGTGATGGACTTTCAGATGCATTGGATCCGAAGCTGAGAAAATAAAAGGGGGAACTACAAGATGAAAGAAAAAATACTGGAAGTGAAAAATCTGGAGGTATCTTTTAAGACCTACGCCGGAATCTCACACGCAGTAAGAGGAATAGATTTTGATCTGCATAAGGGAGAAACTCTTGCGATAGTAGGAGAGTCTGGTTGTGGTAAGACGGTATCTTCAAAAGCAATCATGCGATTGCTTCCAGAATCAAACACATTATTAAATGAAAATTCTGAAGTATTGTTTCATGGGGAAGATCTTCTGAAAAAGTCAGAAAATGAAATGGTTTCTATTCGAGGAAGCAAAATTTCAATGATTTTCCAGGATCCAATGACTTCACTGAATCCGACCATGAAGATCGGAGATCAGATTGCGGAAAGTATTCTGATCCATAGACAGATTTCTAAAGAAGAAGCACATAAAGAAGCTTTAGAAATGTTGCAGCTGGTTAAAATACCAAATGCAGAAAAACGAATGAAACAGTATCCATTTGAGTTTTCCGGCGGTATGAGACAGAGAGCGATGATCGCAATTGCGCTTGCATGTAAACCGGAAATCCTGATCGCAGACGAGCCGACCACTGCTCTGGACGTAACGATCCAGGCACAGATCATGGAGCTGATCGGAGAATTGCAAAAAGAACTGGATATGGCGATGATCCTTGTAACACACGACTTAGGTGTTGTAGCGAGCGTTGCAGATAAGATTCAGGTTATGTATGCAGGAAAAATTGTAGAACGTGGTGATGTACGAGAAATTTTCTATCAGTCTACACATCCTTACACGAGAGCTCTTCTGGATTCCGTTCCGAAGATCCATTCTACAAATAAAGAAACATTGTATTCCTTAAAAGGAACGCCGCCGGATCTTATTAATCCACCGGTTGGATGTTCTTTTGCTCCACGTTGCGAGTATGGAATGAAGATCTGCAGAAAGAAATATCCGGAGCTTACAAAATTCAGTGATACACAGGAATGTAACTGCTGGCTTCACGATCCAAGAGCGGATGTGAGCAATCTTCCTGAGAATATGATAAGGAGGAGACAGTAACCATGGATAAGAAAGAAGTATTGATCGAAGTAAAAGATTTGAAGAAGTATTTTCAGGTTGGAAGAAACCAGACACTGAAGGCAGTGGATAGAGTAAACTTTAAGATCTATAAAGGTGAGACTCTTGGAATTGTAGGTGAATCCGGCTGTGGAAAAACAACCTGTGGAAAGACAGTTATGGGGCTTTATAAGGCAACAGACGGTGAGGTTCTTTTTGACGGAGTCGATATTAATAAACTGAATAAAAAAGAAAAGAAAGAGTTTACAAAAAGAGCTCAAATTATTTTCCAGGATCCGTATTCTTCACTGAATCCAAGAATGACAGTCGGTGACATCATTGGGGAAGGAATTGATATCCATAAGCTTTACACTGGTAAAGAACGTCAAGAAAAGATTTATGAATTACTGGAACTGGTCGGACTTAACAGAGAGCATGCACTTCGTTTCCCTCATGAGTTTTCGGGTGGACAAAGACAGCGTATCGGAATTGCAAGAGCACTTGCAATCGAACCGGAATTTATTGTCTGTGATGAGCCAATCTCTGCACTTGACGTTTCCATTCAGGCACAGGTTGTTAACCTGCTGATCGAACTTCAGCAGAAGAAAAATCTGACCTATCTCTTTATCGCACATGATCTGTCTATGGTAAAACATATTTCAGACCGTGTCGGTGTAATGTATCTGGGAAATATGGTTGAATTTGCAGAGAGTGATGAGTTATATCAGAAACCATTTCATCCATATACAAAGGCGTTGATGGCAGCGATTCCGATTCCGGATCCGGATACAGAAGAACAGAAGACGAGAATTCGACTGGAAGGAGAGATTCCAAGCCCGGTTAATCCAAAACCTGGATGTAGATTTGTGACGAGATGCAGATATGCAACAGAAAAATGTCATCAGGAAACACCGAAGCTTGAGGAACTCGCACCGGAACACTTCGTAGCTTGTCACAGAGCAAAAGAGTTGATGGAAGATCACCCGCAAGCGTAATCTTGCTGGATATAAAGGAGGAAGACTATGAAAAAAAGAAAAACATTAGCAATGGGGCTTGCAGTAGCAATGGCTGTCAGCTGTCTGGCAGGCTGCGGCGGAGATGACAAAAAAGCAAGTTCTGACGGAAAAACAGAACAGGTTCTGAACATCTCCAACAACAGTGTGGTTGTCGGACTGAACCCGCTGATCAACACAACTGGTCCTGATAACGAAGCATTTAATATGGTGTTAGACCCACTCGTTAAAAGAGTAACTCGGGCTGGAAATACTTATGAGATCATTCCTGCTGCAGCAGAAAGCTGGGATATAAGTGAAGACGGACTTACTTATACCTTCCACATGAACAAAGATGCAAAGTGGAGTGATGGAACGAAAGTAACAGCAAATGACTTTGAATTTACTTTCCAGAAGATGGCAACTCCTTCCGTTGCAGCAACAAACGCATGGCTGTTTGACGGAGTTATCGAGAACTTCTCAGAAGCTCTTTATGATCAGGGAAAGAAACCGGAAGATATCGGTGTACACGCCATTGATGAAGATACATTGGAAATCAAAATTATCCACCCGGCATCTTACTTCCTGGAACTGGTTTCTTCATCAGCTTATCCGGTAAACAAAGCAATGTATGAAGAGCTTGGAAGTGATTATGCAACATCTGAAACAAAGACTGTATTTAACGGACCATTCAAGATTGAAAGCTGGAGCCAGAATACAGAAATGGTAGTGGTAAGAAATGACCAATACTGGGGAGCTGACGATGTGAAGCTTGACAAGATCAATTGCAAGGTCATTCAGGAATCAGGTACTGCAGTTCAGTCTTACATCAACGGTGAGTTGGATGTGATCGGTACAACGGATGCAAACTGGGGAAAGACTATCGAAGAACAGGGAGAATCTGAATCTTATCAGGTTCCGAATAGTTCACCGGAATTCTTCATGCTGAATGCAGCAAACGAATATCTGTGTAATGAAAAGATCAGACAGGCTTTAACTGTAGCTTATGACCGTCAGGAAATGATCGATACTCTTCGTAATGGAAAAGGTGTTCCGATTTATTCTATGATGCCAGATACTGTCCAGGTTGGAGAAAAAACTTACACAGAATTAGTTGGCGGAAAGAATCATTTCGTTCAGGAACTTCAGGAAGAAATCAAAGATCCGAAAGCTTTACTTATTGAAGGATTAAAAGAACTTGGTAAAGATCCAGACCCGTCAAAGGTAACAATCCGTTATGCAAGCCGTGGTACAGCTGAAGTATCTAAAAAGATTGCTGAATGGATGAAGCAGCAGTGGGAAAGCGTTCTTGGAATCAATGTCGAAATCGATATGATGGAATGGAACATCATGTGGGATAAGATTGACGCCGGTGATTACGATATCGCAACAGGCGGATGGGGACCATACTACAATGAACCAAGTGCTCTTCTTCAGTTATTCGATCCTGATAATGGATACTTCAACGCAGAAAAGACAGGATGGTCAGGAGAAGATCCTAAGAAATACCAGGAACTTTTAAATGAAGCAAAATTTGAAGTTGATGACCAGAAGAAGGCAGAGCTTTATCTGCAGGCAGAAGAACTGGTTGTTAAGTCAGGACTGATCGAACCTACTTATGTTGAAGAGGCACCTACATTTGTTAAGAAATATGTGAAGAACTACTTCGTTTCTACAAATGGTCAGGTTGATTTCTCTCAGGTTTATATTGAAAAATAGTATATTGACTTACAGAGTAAACTAAATTGAAATGTCATAGAGGTTATAAAACCTCTATGGCACTTTAGGTTTAAAAAATAAAAGTAAATGGAGAAATGATTATGTATGTAATTAAAAATGGAACCATTCATACCGGAACAGGTGAAGTGCTTGAAAACTATGATATCTTAATCGAGGGGGAAAAGATTAAGAAAATCGAAAAGAATATCTGTGAAGCAGATGCAGAAATTATCGATGCAACAGGAAAACAGGTTTTCCCTGGTTTCATCGATCCACATTCTTCTATCGGAGCTATGGGGATTCCGACTCGTTACAGAGATAATGCAGAAACTACAAATGTAATTAATCCGGATCTGAGCGTGAAGTATGCCATCGATCCAGATGAAGTGAATGCACAGGAATTCTATAAATCAGGAATTACATCTGTTGGATTTTCACCGGATCACTGCAATGTGATCGGAGGACAGATTACAGTATGTAAGACAGCTCCGGATCATATGGCAAACCGTATTGTAAAAGAGCACGCAGCAATGAAGGGAAGCGTATGCTCAACCGTTAAGGATGTATATGGTGCAAGTAACCAGATGCCGAAAACAAGAATGGGAATTTTCCATTTGCTCAAAGAAGCAATCAGAAAAGATGACCTTTTGAAGAAATATCAGATGCCATTTGTCATCGCTGCAGAAACTGCAGGTGAGATTCAGTGTCTTATGGAGCTTCTGAAAGATGAAGATATCCAGCTTACAATCGTAGATGGATTTGAATTCGGCGATGCGATCGAAGAACTGAAAGAAAAGAAAGTTGGAATTATCTTTGGTAATTTCAGCAATCTGTCACAGATTTCAAAACATGAAATCGACCTTTCCAGATTAAAAGAACTGGTAGAAAACGGAAACCGCATCGCATTTACAAACACATGCAAAGGTGCTTCTGAAGGTAGAGAAGTATTCATCTGGAGTGCGATCGAAGTATATCGTGCAGGAATCGATGCCGAGGATGTAGTAAAAATGATGACGATCCAGCCAGCCGAGATGCTTGGTGTTGCAGATCGGATCGGAAGTATCGAAGTTGGAAAAGATGCGGACATCACAATTTACAGTGATCATCCTGTAAAATCTTATGCGGCACACGTACAGTTTTGTATGATAAATGGAAAGGTGGTATTATCGTAATGCAGACATTAATCAAAAATGGTATTTTGTATACAATGACAGAGGATAAGGGCATCTTTCAGGGTGATATTCTCGTCGAAGGAACAAAGATCAAAGAAGTGGCAGAACATATCAGTGAAGACTGCTTAGAGGATGGAGATAAGCTCATTGAGGCAGAAGGATATTATGTTCTTCCGGGACTTATCGATGCACATTCTCACATCGGATTATTTGATTTCAATGTGGATCCGGGTGTAGACGATGCCAATGAGATGACAAATCCGGTTACTCTTTCTGCTGATGCACGTTTTGGAACAAATCCAAAAGCAAGAGAATTTAAAGTAGCTTATGAGCACGGAATCACAACCATGCTTCTGACTCCGGGAAGCGGAAATGTATTCTGCGGACTTCCGTTTGCACTTAAAACTTATGGAAACAATGTGTTTGATATGACAATCAAATCACCATGTGCTGTAAAGATTGCTCTTGGCGGTAATCCGAAAAATACATACGGAGATCAGAAAAGACTTCCGATGACAAGAATGGGAATCGCTAAGGTTCTGGATGATACCTTTGCAAAAGCAAAGAAATACATGGAAGACAAAGAACAGAATAAAGAAGTGGAGTATGATCCGGATATGGAAGCTCTTTGCCTGGCTTTAAAAGGAGAAATTCCATGTAAGATCCACTGTACACAGTATGATATGCTCACAGCAATTGAGATAGCGAAAAAATACAACGTACACTTCTCATTAGAACATGCATGGGGAGCAACCGATTATCTGGATGAAATCGTGGAAAGCGGATGCGATATATGCTACGGACCGATTGCAACTTACCGTAGTCCTGGAGAACGTAGAAAAATCGATGTGGAAGCTGTAAAAATGCTGGATGACAGAGGGGTGAATGTGGCGATGATCACTGATTCACCGATTCTGAGTGAAGAATCCCTGTATCATCATGTGGGAGAAGCAGTGCGTGAAGGACTTGCACAGGAGAGAGCAGTAAGAACGGTTACGATCAATGCTGCAAAGGTGCTGGGTGTAGAAGACCGTCTGGGAAGCCTGGAAGAAGGAAAAGATGCAGATATTATTGTAATGAAAGGAAAACTCGGACTTGATACCGATGCAATGGTATATTATACGATGATTGAAGGTGAGATCGTATATCAGAAATAGAGGACCAGAGCGATAGATAAAAAAGAGAGATCAGTGAATTTCAATATTCACTGATCTCTTTTTGCTCTAATCAAATGATGGATTCTTACTGTCCATTGCCAGAATCTGAGCCACCGGTATTGCCGGAATCAGTGCCGCCACCGGTATTACCGGAATCGCCACCGGTATTACCAGAATCGCCACCGGTATTACCAGAATTGCCACTATTATTACCGGAATCAGTGCCGCCGCCAGTATTGCCGGAATCACCGCCGGTACCACCGGTAGTATCCCCATTAGTGCCGGTAGAGTTACCGGAGGAGTTTCCACCTGTTGTACTATTAGAATCGGATTTGTCATTCGAATTTTTTGTACTGTTTGTGGTAGTTGACTTGCTTGCATGTCCGGAACATGTCTCGGTCGGGACAGTATCCGGATCAAACCATTCGGTCTGTGACGGACAGCCGGAACCGGCAAGTTTACCGGAAATTGTACATACGCTCTTCTGAACGAGAGAACCTGGCATCTCGAAGTCTTTGTAGGTAAGTCCCAAAGCTTCATCGATCCGGTTCATGATCTTAGCCCAGATCTTGAAATGATAGTTCCAGCTTCCTTCAGACATTTCCTGGTTACCATCGTAACCCATCCAGATACCACAGGTATAATACGGTGTAAATCCTTCGAACCAGAAATCACGGTTGTCGGAGGTTGTACCGGATTTACCGGATGCAGGCATATTATTGAGCTGTGCATCGGTTGCAGTACCCTTTGTGACAACATCCTGCATGGCGTTGGTAAGAAGTGCTGCAGTTGTATCTTTGATCACAGTGTGGCTTTCCGGATTGGAGTTGTCGATCAGGACATTACCATCATGATCCAATACCTTTGTGTACAGGGATGGTTTGTTATATACACCGCCGTTTGCAATGGATGCATAGGCTGCTGTCAGTTCATAGTTGTAAACACCATGGGAAATACCACCAAGAGCAAGAGACTCTACAGCATCGTCTTCGGTAAGTGTGGAAAGCCCAAATTTCTCGCAGTATTCAAAACCAAGATTGATACCAATCTTATTCAATGTCTTTACCGCAATGATGTTCATGGACTGTTCGATCGCCTGACGGTATGTTACGGTACCTTTATAGTAATCGCCCCACCAGTTATGAACCTGATGATGTTCAAGGTCGTGCTGATAGTAGTATTCTTCATCAACTTCGGTGGTAGCAAGTGTAAGATCTGCGCTGTCCAATGCCGGAGCGTATACGGCAAGAATCTTGAATGTAGAACCTGCGTTACGGGTAGAACCCTTGTATGCGCGGTTCAGTCCACGGTTGGTTGTTTTTTGTCCACGGCCACCGACAAGAGCTTTGATCTGCCCTGTTTTCTGATCGATGATGGTAAGTGAAGTCTGCGGCTGTGGAGAGAGGTTGACGTACTCATCATAGGTCTCGCCATCCTGGAGAAGACTGTTACGGAATGCGTCAATTCTTTCCTGTGCAGCTTCCTGTGATCCGAAGAGAAGTCCTTCATCATCACCGTACTGATCTGCCCCGAATTGTTTCAGGTGTCCGGCACTGTAGTTATCTACCGAGCCATCAGTATGATAGACTGTGAGGGCATAATCAACACCCCAGTCAATATTGGCCGGATAATTGTTGTCATCATTCAATTCTTCATCACAGATGTTCTGCATCGTAAGATTCTGAGTTGAATAAATGGTGAGACCACCGCTGTACAGTGCGTTCTCTGCCTGTGTCTGGGAATATCCAAGTCCGTCTTCTGAGGTGAGATCTTCGATCAGCTGCTCAGACAGGGCATCAACAAAATAAGAGTTGACGGTGTTGGTCTCTTCGATCCGTGTATTTACGTTCTGAATTCTGGAATATACGTCATCTGCCAGTGCTTCATCATGGGCAGCCTGGTCGATCCAGCCCTGATCGAGCATATTATCCAGAACTTTTTTGCGGCGGGTTGCGTTGTCTTCCGGATTGGTGATCGGATTGTATCTTCCCGGATTCTGTGTGATTGCAGCGATGGTTGCAGATTCGGAAAGGTTAAGTTCATTGACATCCTTATTAAAATATCTCTGTGCGGCTGACTGTACTCCCAGACAGTCCTGACCAAGGTTGATCGTGTTCAGGTAGCTTTCAAGGATTGAATCTTTATCAAGCTGCTTTTCAACCTGAATTGCGAGATACTGTTCCTGGATCTTACGTTCCAGCTTTTCTTCAAAAGTGCTTTCATTTACAAAGTCAGGGAAGACATTGTTCTTGATCAGCTGCTGGGTAATGGTACTGGCTCCTTCAGAGAAGTTGCCACCATGAGTGATACCAACAACAAAAGCACGGATAATACCTTGGATATCAACACCGTTATGCTTGTAAAAACGGGAGTCTTCGATTGCGACGAATGCATGCTGCAGATCCTCCGGGATCTGATCAATCGTCTTATATACACGGTTGGCACCTGCACCGGTGAATTCGGCTATTGTTGTCGTGCCGTCATCTGCAAGTGCGGTGGACGTATAACCCTGTGGTTTGATGCTGTCAGCTGTAATCTCAGGTGCATTATCAATCACATGCCTGATGATAAAGCCACCTCCGATCGCTGCGAGGATACAGCAGACAAAGATACATAATAGAAAACCTTTAAAAAGGCGAACGCCCAGTTTCTTTTTGTGCATATTCTTTTTCGATGTTATGCGTTTTTGTTTTTTAGAAGCTTTTCGCTTTCCATAATTCATGAATGCTTCCTCCTTCATATTGCAATATTATATCAAACTTGATAATTTAAATAAAGGAAAACTTGAAAACTTCAATGTTCCATTTTACAAAATTAAGAAAAATTTCGGAAATATAGGGAAATTGTAACATTTTTGTAATTTTCTTGCATCTGAAGAAATAGATTTGTATACTGGAAATAGTGAAAATATAAGGAAAATGAAGGGAAAAACGCAGACATGCAGGAAGAATACAAAACAGTATACCGGGGAGGAGAAGGGGAAATTGTTGAAAAGAAATCCCGTTTTATCGCAACGGTAAGACCGGTACACTCAGAAGAAGAAGTACTGGCATTTATAGAAGAAGTGAAGAAAAAATACTGGGACGCAAGACATAACTGTTTTGCTTATGTGATCGGTGTAACAAATCCAACTCTGAGATGTAGTGATGACGGGGAGCCTGCAGGTACAGCAGGAAAACCGATGCTGGATGTGCTTACAGGGGAAGGTCTTCACGATACGGCGGTTGTTGTGACCAGGTATTTTGGCGGGACGCTTCTGGGAACAGGTGGCCTGGTGCGGGCTTATCAGGGAGCAGTAAAGGAAGGTCTTCAGGCAAGTACTGTGATCACAAAGCGCCTGGGTTACCGGTATGAGATTGGAACGGATTATACCGGACTTGGGAAGATCCAGTATATCCTCGGACAACGGCAGATCAGTGTGCAGGATACACAGTATACGGATAAAGTGCTGATGAAGGTGATTCTTCCTTATGATCAGGAGCAATGTGTGGTTTCCGAGATTACAGAGGGAACAAATGGACAGGCTGTGATCGAAAAAGGAGACAGCTGCTATTTTGCGGAGGATGGAAAAGAAATCCTGGTTTTTGAGGAATAGAACAGGAAAAAGAACCCCTATACAGAACGGAGAATCCGTTCTGTATAGGGGTTTTAATGTCTTAGTATACAGGAGGAACTGCAGACAGCAGGTTCTCTGTATGAGCTTATTGGTTTACTGGAATTCCGGTTCGATCAGACCGTAGGTTCCATTCTTTCTCTTATATACAACATTGACTTCGTCTGTCTCAGCATTGCTGAATACGTAGAAGTTATGTCCGAGAAGTTCCATCTGAATGCAGGCATCCTCCGGGAACATTGGTTTGATGCCGAAACGTTTGGTACGGACGATCTCAATCTCGTCTGACTCTGTTGCCGAAGTATCGGATTCAATAAATTCCTGACGGAAATCATGTCCGCCCTGCTGTTTTGCAATCAGTTTGGTTTTATACTTTCTGAGCTGACGCTCGATAATTTCTTCTACGAGATCAATGGATACATACATATCGCTGCTTTCCTGCTCGGAACGGATAATGTTTCCTTTTACAGGGATCGTAACTTCGATTTTCTGACGTTCTTTTTCTACACTGAGTGTAACGATAATGTCAGTTTCAGGAGTAAAATACTTTTCCAGTTTTCCTAATTTCTGTTCTACAGCCTGTCTGAGACCAGGTGTGATGTCAATGTTTCTTCCGCTAATGATAAAATTCATACAGCTCAACTCCTTTTTTTCTCATATTTCTCATAGTATGTACGGAGATAAGTGCATCTATAAGAGCTTGACCGGCAGGATGTATAGATAGTTTTTATATCCTTCCGGCTATAGCTACATTATACTCTATCATAGGGGAGAGATGCAATGGTAAATGCAAAAAAATTATTAAAATTCTGTAAAGAAAACTGAATTATCAGAAAATTCTGTCAATGTATGGAGCGGATTACTTCGATACGACTGATCTTGCCATTATGCATTTTGGCAACGCGCAGACCAAAATTATCGAAGAATGTACTTGCACCAACACCAATTTCTGTTTTTTCCTGTTCAAATCTTTTAGTGATCACGTCATATAAGGTTTGTTCATCTTCATATGGAATATGGACGTGCAGGATGCTGTTTACAATCCGTGCTTTTGTAGTAGCACGGAAAATGATTTTTTCAGATTCATCAAATTCAATAAAAAGGAATTTTCTGGTTGCAAATAAAAGTGCGATGGAGATCACACCGATCAGGCTGGATACCGGATTATTATGTGCCATGATCACCTGTCTGGCGATGGCAAATAACAGCACCTCAAACACAGTGGAAGGCTTGTGCTGATAAAGCATACGGATCAGCTCGACACCAATGATCAGATTGAAACAGGTTTCTACCAGGTCTTCGTAATTTGGATAAATATTCAGATCCGGAACATTTGGCATGGACAGGATCAGCTGGACAAGCAGAATGATGATTCCGGCAGCCAGAACGAATGAAATGATAAATTCCAGAAGTACGGTCAGCTTATGGAGTGCTGCGTTTAAGTATTTTTTCATAAAAAATCCCCCTTGTTCGTTGTATACAAAGATTGTAACGGATACAAGGGGGAAGTGTAAAGAAAAATCTATAGTTTTTTACTGGAAATTGCTTCTCTTACGGAGTTTCGGATCCAGAATCTTTTTACGGATACGCAGGCTCTTCGGTGTGACTTCCAGAAGTTCATCGGTATCGATGAAATCAAGTGCTTCTTCCAGACTGAGGATTCTCGGCGGAGTAAGCTTTAAGGCTTCATCAGCGCTTGAAGAACGGGTATTGGTAAGGTGTTTGGTCTTACATACATTCAGTTCGATATCATCTGTCTTCGCATTCTGACCGATTACCATACCGGAGTAAACCTTTTCACCAGGTCCGATGAAGAGTGTTCCACGATCCTGTGCGTTGAACAGACCGTAAGCTACAGCTTCACCTGTCTCGAAGGCGATCAGGGATCCCTGGCTTCTGTACTGGATATCTCCTTTATACGGAGCGTAGCAGTCAAAGGCTGTGTTCATGATACCGTTACCTTTTGTATCGGTCAGGAATTCTCCACGATAACCGATCAGACCTCTTGACGGGATGGAGAATTCAAGACGGGTGTATCCGCCATTAGACATTCCCATGTTGCGGAGTTCGCCTTTTCTCTGGCTTAATTTATCGATAACTGTACCTGTAAATTCATCCGGTACATCAATGTATACGGTTTCCATTGGCTCGAGCTGCTTGCCGTTTTCGTCTTTTTTGTAAAGAACTTCGGCTTTGCTGACTGCGAATTCATAACCTTCACGACGCATGTTTTCAACGAGGACGGAAAGATGAAGCTCTCCACGTCCGGATACCTTGAAGCTGTCTGTGTTGTCTGTCTCTTCAACACGAAGGCTGACGTCTGTATTCAGTTCACGGAACAGACGGTCACGGAGGTGACGGGAAGTGACGAATTTACCCTCCTGTCCTGCAAACGGACTGTCGTTGACAACGAACTGCATTGCGATCGTAGGCTCGGAAATCTTCTGGAATTCGATCGGAACCGGATTGTCCGGCGAACAGATCGTATCACCGATGGAAATATCTGCAATACCGGAGATTGCAACGATAGAACCGATGCCTGCTTCTTTTACTTCTACTTTATTCAGACCGTCAAATTCATATAATTTGCTGATCTTTACTTTTTTCTGTTTGTCCGGATCATGATGGTTTACAACAACTACATCCTGGTTGACAGAAATCGTTCCGTTATCGACTTTTCCAACACCGATACGGCCAACGTATTCATTGTAATCGATGGTGCTGATCAGCATCTGTGTACCTGCATCAGGATCTCCTTCCGGAGCCGGGATGTAATCCAGGATGGTCTCAAACAGAGGAACCATGTCTTTCGGTTCATCGTCGATATTGTAAGTTGCATATCCGTCTCTTGCAGAAGCAAAAAGGAACGGGCAGTCAAGCTGTTCGTCGGATGCGCCAAGATCGATGAGAAGTTCAAGAACTTCATCGATAACTTCATCCGGACGTGCTTCCGGACGGTCGATCTTGTTGATACATACAATAACCGGGAGCTTCAGTGCAAGAGCTTTTTTCAAAACGAATTTGGTCTGTGGCATGGCACCTTCAAAAGCGTCAACCAGAAGAACCACTCCATTGACCATCTTAAGGACACGTTCTACTTCTCCACCGAAATCGGCATGTCCAGGAGTGTCAATGATATTGATCTTTGTATTTTTATAAACAACTGCAGTGTTTTTGGAAAGAATGGTAATTCCACGTTCACGTTCGATATCGTTGGAATCCATTACTCGTTCGGCTACTTCCTGATTTTCACGGAAAACACCGCTCTGTTTTAAAAGTTCATCTACTAATGTTGTTTTACCATGGTCAACATGGGCGATGATAGCGATATTTCTAATGTCTTCACGTTTTGTCTTCATATTCTCAAAACCCTTCTTATTACCTATTTAAAGTTACAACCCGTATAGTTTATCACATTTTGAAAAATTTACAAGTAGAAAGAAAAAAATTTGACTTTCTGCAAAAAAAGAGTTTACTTTTTGTTCTAAAAACTGGAAAAGCTTCATAGATTAGATAGTGATCAAGAGTAAGAACGCGGTAAAATACGCCTGCGAAGAGGAAGGAGATTTACATTATTATGTCAGATAAGATTATTGAAAATAACCAGGTAACGATCATGGGAAAGGTAGCAACTGAATTTTCGTTCAGCCATGAGGTCTTCGGAGAAGGCTTTTATATGGTAGAGGTAGAAGTGAAAAGACTGAGCAATTCAGAAGACCGTATTCCGCTGATGATCTCAGAGAGACTGATCGATGTGACACAGGATTATACCGGAGAGTATATTATGGTGCACGGGCAGTTCCGCTCTTACAACCGGCATGAAGAGCAGAAAAACCGTCTGGTATTATCCGTGTTTGTACGGGAGATTTCCTTTATGGAAGAAGAACCTGACGGGACAAAGACCAACAGTATCTGGCTGGATGGCTATATCTGCAAGGAACCGATCTACCGAAAGACACCGCTTGGAAGGGAGATCGCAGATCTTTTGCTTGCGGTTAACCGCCCGTATGGAAAATCTGATTATATTCCATGCATCTGCTGGGGGAGAAATGCAAGATATGCCTCCGGCTTTGAAGTGGGAGAGCATGTACAGCTTTTGGGAAGGATCCAGAGCAGGGAATATGTAAAACGGATCTCAGATACCGAGACAGAAAAGAGGATTGCCTATGAAGTTTCGGTCAGTAAGCTGGAAAAGACTCTGATTGACAGTGCCTGTATTTAATGCTAAACTTAATTTGATTGTTTAGTATCATAAAGCAACATGTCAGGAGGAATATTATGGCTATATTTACAGGATCAGGAGTGGCACTTGTAACGCCGTTTCATGAAGACGAGAGTATAAATTATGACAAACTGGATGAAATGCTGGACTACCATTGTACACATGGGACCGACAGTATTATCATCTGCGGAACAACAGGTGAATCCTCTACTTTATCAGAAGAAGAGCACATGGAATGCATCAAATTTGCAATCGAGCGTGTCAAGGGAAGAATCCCGGTGATCGCAGGTACCGGTTCCAACAGTACCTACACAACGATCCAGATGTCAAAAGAGGCAGTAGAAGACGGTGCAGACGGACTGCTGCTTGTAACACCATATTATAACAAATGTACACAGGACGGACTGATCGCACATTATACCGCTGTTGCAAAAGAAGCAAAAGCACCAATCATCCTTTACAGTGTGGCGAGCCGTACCGGTGTGAATATTGCTCCGGAGACAGTTGCAGCTTTACATAAAAGTATAGAGAATATTGTTGCGGTAAAAGAAGCATCAGGCAATATTTCCCAGATTTCAAAGATCATGCAGCTGACAGATGGCAAGATCGATCTGTATTCAGGCAATGATGACCAGATCGTACCGCTCCTTTCTGTTGGAGGAAAGGGTGTCATCTCAGTTCTTGCGAACGTGGCTCCGCAGTATACACATGACATCTGTGCAAAGTTCTTTGAAGGAGATGTCAAGGGAAGCTGTAAGATGCAGCTGGATGCGATTCCGCTGATCGAGAAGTTATTCTGTGAAGTGAATCCGATTCCGGTTAAAAAGGCTTTAAATCTGATGGGATGGCAGGCAGGTCCTTTGCGTATGCCTTTGACAGAGATGACAGAAGCACATACAGCACAGCTTGCAAAAGAACTGGAAGCATTTGGAATTAAACTGGCATAATAAAGGGTCAGATTATAGAGAAAAGGGACTGACTGGAGTATCCATCAGTTCCTTTTGTGCTATACAGGAATTTGTGAAAAGATACACAAGAAAATGGAGATAACAAGGAGGAATACAAAATGGTTAAGGCAATTATGCATGGATGTAACGGAAAAATGGGACAGGTGATCTCGGGACTTGTAAAGGAGGATGATGTGATCGAGATCGTGGCAGGTATTGATAAATTCACCGGAATTGAGAATCCGTACCCGGTATTTACAAGCCTCGCAGAGTGTGATGTGCAGGCAGATGTTGTGATTGATTTCTCAAACGCAGCAGCAGTTGATGAGCTTCTGGATGTATGTGTGGAGAAAACTCTTCCGGTTGTTCTTTGCACAACAGGACTTTCTGAGGAACAGCTTGCAAAGGTGAAAGAAGCAGGAGAAAAAGTTGCGGTTCTCCGTTCTGCAAACATGTCACTGGGAGTCAATCTTTTGATGAAGCTTTTAAAGGATGCAGCAAAGGTTCTTGCTCCGGCAGGCTTTGATATTGAAATTGTAGAAAAACATCATAATCAGAAAGTTGATGCTCCAAGTGGAACAGCGATCGCACTTGCAGATTCGATTAATGAAGCGATGGCTGACCAGTATGTATACAATTATGACCGCAGCCATGAACGAAAAAAACGTGAGAAAAACGAAATCGGGATCGTTGCAGTACGTGGAGGTACGATCGTTGGACAGCATGACGTCATCTTTGCGGGGGCAGATGAAGTGATCGAATTCCACCACACTGCATATTCAAAAGCAATTTTTGGAAAAGGTGCAGTTGAAGCTGCCAAATTCCTGGCTGGAAAACCGGCAGGAATGTACGATATGAGTGATGTGATCGGACTGTAAGCAGAAAAAGCTTTTATACAAGAGGGAGGAAGTTATGAAAGCATTAGAGGAGAAATATCTGGAAGGGCTGTCGGAATTATTTCCATCAATCGCAGCTGCGTCCACAGAAATTATTAACTTACAGGCAATCGTGAATCTTCCAAAAGGAACGGAACATTTTCTGACGGATATTCACGGAGAATATGAAGCGTTTGCACATGTGCTGAAGAACGGATCGGGTTCGGTAAAGCGCAAGGTCGATGATGTATTTGCAAACACAATGAGCAGCCGGGACAAGCAGACACTGGCAACCTTGATCTACTATCCGCGGGAGAAGATGGAGCGGATCCGGGAAGAAGAACAGAATATGGATGACTGGTACAAGATCATGCTGTACCGTCTGATCGAGGTAGCAAAACGTTCGGCGAGCAAATATACCAGATCGAAGGTCAGAAAAGCACTCCCGAAGGATTTTGCATATGTGATCGAGGAACTGATCACAGAAAAGTCAGGAATGACAGATAAGGAATCATATTATAATTCGATCATCAGTACAATTATCCAGATCGGAAGAGCGGAGGAATTTATTGTAGCCTTGTGTGAACTGATCCAGCGTCTGGTTGTGGATCACCTGCATATTGTCGGTGATATTTACGACAGAGGTCCGGGACCGCATCTGATTATGGACAAGCTGATGGAGTATCATTCGGTGGACATCCAGTGGGGGAATCATGATATCCTGTGGATGGGAGCGGCAGCGGGGCAGAAATGCTGTATTGCGAATGTAATCCGTATCTGTGCCCGCTATGGGAATCTGGATATTCTGGAGGATGGATATGGGATCAATCTGCTTCCGCTTGCAACTTTCGCATGGAAACAGTATGCAAAAGATCCCTGTGAATGCTTTTTATTAAAAGGGCAGGACAATTGCAAACCACAGGAGCTGGAACTGAATATGAAAATGCACAAGGCAATTTCTGTTATCCAGTTCAAAGTAGAAGGACAGGCAGCAGAGCTTTATCCGGAATTTGGTTTCCAAAAAAGAAACTTTCTGGATAAGATCAACTACGAGGAAGGGACCATAACGATAGGAGGAAAAATCTATCAGCTTCTGGATGATTATTTTCCGACCATAGATCCGAAGAATCCATATCAGCTTTCAGCTGAGGAAGAAGAGATCATGAACCGCCTGGTGAAAGCGTTCCAGAACTGTGAAAAACTGCAGCGGCATATGCGTTTCCTGTTGAACAAAGGAAGTCTTTATAAGATTTACAATTCCAATCTGCTGTATCACGGCTGTGTTCCACTGAATGATGACGGATCACTCAGAAAGGTAAAGATATACGGTAAAAGCTATCAGGGAAGGGCACTTTATGATGTGATGGAGTCCTATGTGAGAAAAGGATTTTTTGCGGTAGATCCGAATGAAAAGAAAAAAGGGCGTGACCTGATGTGGTATATCTGGCAGGGTGCGAATTCTCCTCTTTTCGGCAAAGATAAAATGGCGACCTTTGAGCGTTATTTCCTTGCAGAAAAGGAGCTGTGGAAAGAGAAAAAGAATGCGTATTATCTTCTTCTTGAAGATGAAAATGTGATGAACGGAATTCTGGATGAATTTGGCCTGGACAGAGAAATTTCCCATATCATCAACGGACATGTTCCGGTGAAAACGAAAAATGGAGAGAATCCGGTCAAATGTGGTGGAAAAGTGCTTGTTATTGATGGCGGATTTTCAAAAGCGTACCAGAAAGAAACCGGAATTGCAGGATACACGCTGATCTATAATTCCTATGGACTGATCCTTGCGGCGCATGATCCGTTTGAATCGACGGAGGCAGCTATTGAAAAAGAAAGAGATATCCATTCGGACAGTGTGATCGTAAAACGGACACTCGAACGCAAGACGGTAGGAGATACTGATGTTGGAAAAGTACTGAAGGAACGGATCGCGGATCTGGAGGCATTGCTGGACGCTTACAGAAGTGGTCAGATCATCGAAAAAATGTAACTGTTCAGAGCCAAGCAAAATTTCATAAAACAGGTGTAAAATGCGTAGCATTTTGGAGGTTGGCTCTGAACAGTTACGAAAAAAATTAAAAATACGTATAAAAATCCTTTTTCTGCGGATAGTAATAGTACAAGTATTTTACAGAAAAAGGAGAATTACAACATGCAATATCTAAGAAGAATGGTTCTGGTTTTTACCTGTGTGATGCTGATGGGAGGAATTACGGCGTGTGGAAATGGTGATAACGCTGCAAATCCGGATACGAATACCGGTGGGACGAATCAGAATGGAACGGTAAATGATGTCACAAACGATATCGGAGATGGCGTTGAGGATGCAGTAGATGATGTGAAAGACGGAGTCGATGATATGACCAGAAACGGGACAGAGGACCGGAATGTAAATGATAATCATACAATAGATGGTCAGGAATAGGGAAAAGGCAAGACTTTGCGGAAAAGTCTTGCCTTTTTACAGACAAAAGGTAGTAAAATGTCCGTGGGTGTGATACAATATGACGGTATGCAAAGACGAGATCAACAGAAAAAGCGGAGGACTTCATGAAATTTCGACCATGTATAGATATTCATAACGGTGCAGTCAAGCAGATTGTGGGTGGTAGCCTGAAAGATGCGGGAAATGCAGCGGTAGAAAATTACATATCCAGACAGGATGCAGATTATTATGCGACAATGTATAAGAAAGATGGACTTACCGGAGGACACATTATTTTGCTGAATCCGCCGGCATCGGAATACTATGATGCGACAAAGGCACAGGCACTGAAAGCACTACATGCCTATCCGGGCGGAATGCAGATCGGCGGAGGAATTACTGCAGAAAATGCTGCAGAGTATCTGGAGGAAGGGGCAAGTCATGTGATCGTTACATCCTATGTATTTCAGAATGGACAGGTGCGGTATGACCGGCTGGATCGGCTGAAAAAGGCAGTAGGGAAAGAGCATCTGGTACTGGATCTCAGCTGCCGGAGGCGCGAGAACAGTTATTATATTGTAACCAACAGATGGCAGACATTTACTGAGCTCAGACTGATACCGGAGGTCCTGGAAGAGCTGTCCGGATGGTGTGATGAATTTCTGGTTCACGGGGTTGATGTAGAAGGAAAAGCATCTGGTACAGAGGAGGATCTGGTCAGGATGCTTGCGGCGTGGGACGGACTTCCGATCACCTATGCCGGTGGAATTGGAAGCATGGAGGATCTGCGGGAGTTTGCACGGATCAGCGGGGAAAAGCTGGACTATACGATCGGCAGTGCACTGGATCTTTTTGGCGGTAAGATTCCGTATGCCGAGCTGACAGAACCGGTGAAATAAACTGATTGAAGAATAAAAGAAATGGTGCTACAATGGATACTGTCTATCTATAGCGGAAAAAAGCAAAACACTTCAGACAGAAGTGATAAGCAAGGAATATAAGGAGCTTAATAAAATGGGAATTATTGAAAAGATATTTGGAACGCACAGCGAACATGAATTGAAGCGAATCTACCCGATCGTGGATCATATTGATGCGCTGGAGCCGGAGATGCAGAAGCTCTCCGATGAGGAATTGAAAGAAAAGACGAAAGAATTCAAGGAGAGGCTTGCAAAAGGAGAGACACTGGACGATCTTCTTCCGGAAGCGTTTGCTGTTGTAAGAGAGGCAGCTGTCCGTGTACTTGGAATGCGCCACTACCGTGTACAGATGATCGGTGGTATCATCCTGCATCAGGGCCGTATTGCCGAGATGAAGACCGGTGAAGGTAAAACACTTGTATCTACACTGCCGGCATACTTAAATGCACTGACCGGAGAAGGGGTGCATATTGTAACAGTCAACGACTATCTGGCAAAGCGTGATGCTGAGTGGATGGGAAAGGTTCATGAATTCCTGGGACTGACTGTTGGAGTTGTTCTGAACCAGATGGATAATGATGAACGACGTGCAGCGTATAATTGCGATATCACTTATGTGACGAATAATGAACTTGGTTTCGATTACCTCCGTGATAACATGGTTATCTATAAAGAACAGCTGGTACAGCGCGGTATGAAATATGCACTTATCGATGAGGTTGACTCAGTTCTGATCGATGAAGCGAGAACACCGCTTATCATTTCCGGACAGAGCGGAAAGTCAACCAGACTTTACGAAGCATGTGATGTTCTGGCAAGACAGCTGGAGAGAGGTGAAGCAAGCGGGGAATTCTCTAAGATGAATGCCATTATGGGAGAAGAGATCGAAGAGACCGGAGACTTCATTGTCAATGAAAAAGAAAAGAATATCAACCTGACCGAAGAGGGTGTGAAGAAGGTTGAGAAGTTCTTCCATATTGAGAACCTTGCTGACCCGGAGAACCTGGAGATCCAGCACAACATCATTCTGGCACTGCGTGCACATAATCTGATGTTCCGTGACCAGGATTATGTAGTAAAAGATGATGAGGTCCTGATCGTTGATGAATTTACCGGACGTATCATGCCGGGACGCCGTTATTCTGACGGACTTCATCAGGCAATCGAAGCAAAAGAGCATGTAAAGGTCAAGAGAGAAAGCAAGACTCTGGCTACCATTACATTCCAGAATTTGTTTAATAAATATGAGAAGAAATCCGGTATGACAGGTACAGCCCTCACAGAGGAACAGGAGTTCCGTGATATTTACGGAATGGACGTTATTGAGATTCCGACGAATGTTCCGGTACAGAGAATTGACCTGGAGGATGCCGTTTACAAATCAAAGAAAGAGAAATTTAACGCAGTTATTGATGCAATCTGTGAAGCGCATGAAAAAGAACAGCCGGTTCTGGTTGGTACGATCACGATCGAAACTTCCGAGCTCCTCAGTAAGATGCTCAGTAAACGCGGCGTAAAACATAATGTACTGAATGCCAAGTTCCATGAATTGGAGGCTGAGATCGTTGCACAGGCAGGACAGCATGGGGCTGTTACGATCGCAACCAACATGGCAGGCCGTGGTACGGATATCAAGCTTGATGAAGAATCAAGAGCAGCCGGCGGACTGAAGATCATCGGTACAGAACGTCATGAGTCCCGTCGTATTGACAACCAGTTGCGTGGACGTGCCGGACGTCAGGGCGATCCGGGAGAATCCAGATTCTATATTTCTCTGGAGGATGACCTGATGCGTCTGTTCGGTTCCGAGAGACTGATGGATGTATTTACCAAGCTTGGAGTAGAAGAAGGAGAACAGATCGAGCACAAGATGCTTTCAAGTGCGATTGAGAAGGCTCAGAAGAAGATTGAGAGCAATAACTTTGGTATTCGTAAGAACCTGCTTGAATATGACCAGGTAATGAACGAACAGAGAGAGATCATCTACGATGAAAGACGCAGAGTCCTTGACGGTGAGAATATGAGAGATTCTATCTTCCATATGATCACAGACTTTGTGGAAAATACTGTCGATGCCAATCTTTCTGAGGAACAGGATTTTGAAGAATGGGATCTTGGAGCAATGAACCGTGACCTTCTGGATGTGATTCCAACGCTTCCGCCGGTTACGGAGGAGGATGCAAAGGATAAAGAGCCAAAAGAGATCAAGCATCTCCTGAAAGAACGTGCTGCAAAAGCATACGAAGAAAAAGAAGCACAGTTCCCGGAAGCAGAGCATCTGCGTGAGGTGGAGCGTGTGTTCCTTCTGCGTGTGATCGATGCAAAATGGATGGATCACATTGATGATATGGATCAGTTACGTCAGGGAATCGGTCTGCAGGCTTACGGACAGAGAGATCCTTTGGTTGAATACAAGATGATCGGATATGATATGTTCGGTGAAATGACACGTGCAATCGAAGTGGATACAGTCAGACTTCTCTTCCATGTCAATGTAGAACAGAAGGTTGAAAGAGAACAGGTTGCAAAGGTAACCGGTACCAATAAAGATGACAGCGTTGCGAAGGGACCAAAGGTACGTGCCGAGAAAAAGATATATCCAAATGATCCATGCCCGTGTGGAAGCGGCAAGAAATACAAACAGTGCTGTGGAAGAAAATAAATACGACTGTTTGGATTTTTATATAATTTTATGAGATTTGAGGTGATACAGTGGTTGAATTAGACGGATTTAAGCAGACATTAAATGCGTATGAAGAACCCCTGAAGGAAATGAGGGATTCACTTTGACCTGGCAGGCAAAGAAAAACGGATTGAAGAGCTGGAAAGAAAGATAGAAGAACCGGGGTTCTGGGACAAGACAGAGCTTTCGCAGAGGATCATGAAAGAACTCCGGAAAATGCAGGACTGTGTGAAGGAGGTCCGGGATCTGGAAAGTTCATATGAAGATATCAATGCACTGATCGAACTTACGGAAGAGGAAGAAGACCGGGAGATGATCAAAGAGATCCAGCGTGAGATCGCTAAATTTGAAAAAGAATTTGAAGATCTCAGGATCCGGACGCTTCTTTCGGGAGAATATGATTCCTGCAATGCAATCGTGACACTGCATGCAGGAGCCGGAGGAACAGACAGCTGTGACTGGGCAAATATGCTGTATCGTATGTATACAAGATATGCACAGTCAAAAGGATTTCAGATAACCGTGTTGGACTATCAGGACGGAGATATTACCGGACTGAAAGGAATCACGTTTGAAGTAACGGGAGATAATGCATATGGCTATTTTCAGTCAGAAAAGGGAGTGCACCGTCTGGTGCGTATTTCTCCGTTCAATTCAGCAGGCAAGAGGCAGACATCTTTTGCATCCTGTGATGTGATACCGGATATTGAAGATGATATTGACATTGAGCTGAATGACGACGACCTGCGGATCGATACCTACCGTTCGAGCGGAGCCGGAGGACAGCATATCAACAAGACTTCGTCTGCGGTGCGGATCACGCATCTTCCGACAGGAATCGTAGTGCAGTGCCAGAATGAACGTTCGCAGCTTTTTAATAAGGACAAAGCGATGCAGATGTTGAAAGCCAAGCTGTATCTTTTGAAAAAGCAGGAGCAGGAAGAAAAGGTATCCGGTATCCGGGGGGAAGTTCAGGATATCAATTTTGGAAGCCAGATCCGATCCTATATTTTACATCCCTACAATCTGGTCAAGGATCACCGTACCGGTGAAGAGACCGGAAATGTAAGTGCAGTTCTGGATGGGGAGCTGGATCCATTTATCAATGCTTATCTGAAACAGAGGAGTAACAATGGATAATACAAAGTACTATGTGGTAAAGAAAAAAGCAGTGCCGGAGGTACTCATAAAGGTTGTCGAGACAAAGAGACTGCTCGCAACCAGACGTGGAATGACTATTCAGGAAGCGACAGAAGAGATCGGTATCAGCAGAAGTTCTTTCTATAAATATAAGGATGACATTTTCCCATTTCACGAAAATGAAAAAGGAAGGACTGTTACGATGGTTATTCAGCTTGATGATACACCGGGGGTTATGGCAGAGCTTTTAAACGCGGTGGCAAGGTATCAGGCGAATATCCTGACTATTCACCAGAGTATTCCGATCAACGGGGTGGCAACACTGACACTCAGTGTGGAGGTGCTGCAGACAACGAAGAATCTGTCGGAGATGGTGGAAGAGATTGAACAGCATTCAGGTGTGCATTATTTGAAAATCGTAGGCAGGGAGTAGACAAAAAGATGAAGATTGCAGTATTGGGTTATGGTACCGTAGGTTCTGGTGTGGTAGAAGTTCTGGATGTAAATCAGAAGCTGATCGCGTCACGGGCAAAAGAAAAAATTGAAGTAAAATATGTGTTGGATCTGAGAAATTTCCCGGGAGATAAGATCCAGGAAAAGATTGTTCATGATTATGAGATTATCCTGAATGATCCGGAGATTGGAATTGTAGTAGAAGTGATGGGCGGTGTGGAACCGGCGAATACCTTTGTCAGAAAAGCACTGGAAGCAGGAAAAAGTGTTGTGACATCCAATAAGGCGTTGGTTGCCAAGCATGGATCCGCACTTCTTAAAACAGCACGGGAAAAGAATGTGAATTTCCTTTTTGAAGCAAGTGTGGGAGGGGGGATTCCAATCCTCCGGGCACTTGGATCATCCCTGACAGGTGATGAGATCGAAGAAATCGCAGGAATCCTGAACGGAACAACCAATTACATGATGACCAGGATGTTCTACGAGGGAGCGAACTATGAAGAGGTTCTCCGTGAAGCACAGAAGAATGGATTTGCAGAGGCAGATCCGACTGCTGATGTGGAAGGACAGGATGCATGCCGGAAGATCGCGATCCTTGCATCGATCATCTCAGGAAAATATGTGGATTTTGAAGAAATTTATACCGAAGGTATTACAAAGATCACAACAGAAGATATGCAGTATGCAAAGGCTCTGGGAATGAATATCAAACTTCTTGCTGAGTGTAAGCATGTGGACGGAACTCTTTATGCGGGAGTTGCACCGGTGCTTCTTCATGCAGAACATCCGCTTTACAGTGTGAATGGTGTATTTAATGCCGTATTTGTAAAGGGGAATATGCTGGGAGATGCGATGTTCTACGGAAGTGGGGCAGGAAAGCTTCCGACTGCAAGTGCGGTTGTGGCTGACATTGTGGCAGTTGTACAGAATCAGGGCAGAGATATCATGAATTTCTGGAGCGAAGAAAAGCTTACATTGGAAGACAGAAGCAAGACCAGCAAGAAGTTCCTGGTGCGAATCCGTGGAAATGAGGATGCGCTCAAAGAACGAATCGGCAATGATTTTGGTGAAGTAAGATTTGTAGAGGCAGGAGTCAATGGAGAATTCGGTTTTGTCACACCGGTGATGACCGAGGGAGAATATGAGGAAAAAGCAAAAGCTTATCCGGAAATTCTGCATATGATAAGAGTAGAAGAAGAAGTATAAAAATGCAGGAACTGTAGGAGGAAATTATGCTGGTAGTTAAGAAATTTGGCGGCAGTTCGGTTGCAGATAAAGAGAGGATCTTTAATGTGGCAAGACGCTGCGCAGAAGAGTATCAGATGGGGAATGATGTGATCGTTGTTCTCTCTGCAATGGGAGATACAACAGATGAACTGCTTGAGAAGGCAGCCGAGATCAATCCGTATCCATCGAAACGAGAACTTGATATGCTCCTTACCACGGGAGAACAGGTATCTGTGGCACTGATGGCAATGGCACTTCAGTTTTTGAATGTTCCGGCAATCTCGCTGAATGCATTCCAGGTAAAGATGCATTCTACGGCGCGGAACGGAAATGCAAGATTTAAAAGAGTGGATACAGACCGTATCACCCACGAACTGGAGAACCGTAAGGTCGTGATCGTAACCGGATTCCAGGGAGTCAACCATTATGGAGACTATACCACACTTGGAAGAGGTGGATCCGATACGACAGCTGTGGCACTTGCGGCTGCAATGCATGCAGACAAATGCGAGATCTATACAGACGTAGACGGTGTTTACACTGCAGACCCGAGAGTGGTACCGAATGCGCGCAAGATCGAAGAGATCACCTATGATGAGATGCTGGAGCTTGCAACATCAGGGGCAAAGGTTTTACATAATCGTTCTGTAGAGATGGCGAAAAAATACGGGGTTGAGCTGGTTGTACGTTCCAGCCTGAACACAGAAGAAGGAACCCTGGTCAAGGAGGTAGCAAAGGTGGAAAAAATGTTAATTACCGGCGTTGCGGCAGATAAAAATACAGCGAGAATTTCAGTAATGGGTGTAGAAGACAAACCAGGTACTGCGTTTAAGATTTTCAATACACTTGCAAAGCATAATATCAACGTAGATATTATTCTTCAGTCAGTTGGACGTGACGGAACAAAAGACATTACATTTACTGTATCACAGGATGATCTTAAAGAGGCAATGGAAGTTCTGGAAGCCAGAAAAGAAGCCCTTACGATCAGAGAGATGAATTACAACGAAAAAGTAGCAAAGGTATCGATCGTAGGAGCCGGAATGCTCAGCAATCCGGGCGTTGCTGCGACCATGTTTGAATCACTTAGCAATTCCAATATCAATATCAATATGATTTCTACATCAGAGATCCGTATCACGGTTCTGATCGATGAAAAAGATGCAGACCGTGCACTGGTTGCAATCCATGACGGATTTGGTCTGGAAGACTAATAAAAAGAATGTGGTCGCAAATGTACCGGATGGCGCATTTGCGGAAGAAAAAAGGATTGGGAAATTTCTCAATCCTTTTTCTGACTCAGTGTACTGTTATGATATTTGCTGGAAAAGGTGACATCCTCACCAAACCAATCCGGCGGGGTAAAGGAATTTGCCTCTTCTTCGGAAGAGAATTCGACTTCGGCAAGGAGAAGTGGGGCGAGATCACCGGCGAAGACATCAAGCTCGATCGTGAGATGATCTCCGTAAGGGATGCAGTAGCGTTCTTTTGTGATAATGCGCCCGTCTGCCTTTTCGCGCAGATGGCAGTAGGCTTCCTCGGTAAGAGGAAGATTATGTTCTTCACGAATCATCAGACCTTTGGATTTGTAGGTCAGGATGTAGTCATCAGCATCCCTGCGGACACGGACAACCGGTTCGGTGCAGAGATAAGCCTGCTCAAGTGTGCGGTGCGGATAAGCTTCAAGGTGATCTGGAAGCTTATGAATCAGATATTTGCGTTCAATTTCCATGGGAAAGCCCTCCTTATACATTCATTAACAGTATAGCGGAGTTTTTCGGGGGAGACAAGGCAGAAAGTTGCCATTTTTGCAGGCTTCTGTTACAATGGGGAACATCAGGAAAAAGAAAGGATGGACAAGATTATGAGTGAAGTATGTGTATTTCTTGCAGATGGATTTGAAGAAATTGAAGGTCTTACGGTCGTTGATCTTTTAAGAAGAGCCGGGATCGAGACCAGAACCGTTTCCATCATGGGACAGGAAGAGATCCAGGGGGCACACGGAATTATAGTAAAAGCAGACAGCTTGTTTGAAAATACAGATTTTTCAGAGGTGAAGATGCTGGTGCTTCCGGGGGGGATGCCGGGAACAATCCATTTAAAAGAACACAAAGGTCTTGAAAAGCTGATCTTAAAACATAATGAAGAAAAAAAATATCTGGCTGCAATCTGTGCGGCACCGACCGTATTTGGCGGAATGGGAATCCTGAAAGGAAAGAAGGCAATCTGCTATCCGGGAATGGAAGAAGGACTTACCGGAGCGGAAGTTACCTGTCAGCCGGCAGTGACAGATGGACATATCACAACCAGCCGGGGACTTGGAACCGCGATCGATTTTGCACTTGCGCTGATCAGCGAGCTGCGGGATAAAGAAAGCGCAGATACCATTTCAAAGCAGGTAGTCTATGAACGGTAGTTTCTGGAAAAAGAGAAAAGCAGGCAGTGTGTTTCTGGCAGTGTTGCTTTTGACTACACTGCTTGCCGGATGTGGGATCAATGAAGGAAAGGCGGAAAAATATGTGCAGGCGAACCTGGATCTGACTTTTCAGGGACAAACCCAGGAAGCAAAAGAAATCCTCGGAGCATCAGACAGTGATCTGAAAAAGGTCTATGAGAACGGGATCAATGCTTTTGTCCAGGACTGTCTGCTAAATGGTGTGGAGACGGAAAATGACTTTTCTGAGACATATGGTGTATTGATCAAAGAGATCTTTAGTTCTGTCCGTTATCAGGTAAGTGGTGTAAAAAAGACAGGGAGTAAGACCTGTGAGGTGACGGTAAAGTACCAGCCGGTGGATGTATTTACCCGCTTCATGCCGAAGCTGAAGGAAGAGTCCGAGAAGATCCAGGCAGACAAAGATGCAGGAAAGTACAGCGGAACAGATGAAGAAATCAAAGAGGCAATGGTGTTGGATTACATGACCGGTGCATACAGCCTTTTAAGAAGTTCTTATCTTGATATGCAGTATGGAGAGAAGCAGGAATATACCTTTACCGTGACGCAAAAAGGGCGGAATACCTGGTCGATCGGTGATGAGGAATTAAATGGCTTTATAGAACGAATTTTAGAGCTTGATAAACTGTAGAAGTTGTGCTATACTTGTAAAATGATTGTAATGTAGATAAGTCTGTCGACTTTTTGCATATGTAAATTTAGGAGGAAATGGTAATGAGTTTACAAGTTGAACAGTTAGAACACAATATGGCGAAACTCACAATCGAAGTTTCAGCAGAAGAATTAGAAGGAGCACTTCAGAAAGCATATCAGAAACAGAAAAGCAGAATTAATGTTCCTGGATTCCGTAAAGGAAAAGTTCCGCGCCAACTCATCGAAAAGATGTACGGACCGGAAATCTTCTATGATGATGCAGCAAACGCTCTGATTCCGGAAGCATATTCAAAAGCATACGATGAAAGCGGACTTGAGATCGTATCTCAGCCGAAGATCGATGTAACACAGATCGAAAAAGGAAAACCGTTCATCTTCACAGCTGAAGTAGCTACAAAGCCGGAAGTAGAACTTGGCGAATACAAAGGAATCGAAGTTCCGAAATATTCTAACCGCGTAACACAGAAAGAAATCGACGCTAAGCTTGAGGAAGAACAGCTTAAGAACGCAAGAACAATCACAGTAGAAGGACGTCCGGTACAGGATAAAGACGAAGTTGTCCTTGATTTTGAAGGATTTGTAGATGGAGAAGCTTTTGAAGGCGGAAAGGGAGAAAACTATCCGCTGACGATCGGTTCAGGATCTTTCATTCCGGGATTTGAAGAACAGCTGATCGGTGCAGAACCAGAAAAAGAAGTTGAAGTTAAGGTTACATTCCCGGAAGATTACCATGCAGAAGACCTCAAAGGAAAAGAAGCTGTATTCAAATGCACAGTTCATGAAATCAAAGCAAAAGAACTTCCGGAGCTTGATGATGAATTTGCTTCAGAAGTATCAGAATTCGATACTCTTGATGAATTAAAAGCTGATATCAAAGCTAAGATCAAAGAGCAGAAAGTAAACGATGGCAAGAGAGCACAGGAAGATGCAGCTGTAGATGCGATCATCGAATCAGCTAAGATGGATCTTCCGGAAGCTATGGTTGATACACAGGCAAGACAGATGCTTGATGAATTCGCTCAGAGAATGCAGCAGCAGGGACTGACTCTTGACCAGTACATGCAGTTCACAGGCATGACAGCTGACAAGATGATGGATGAACTTCGTCCGCAGGCTGAGAAGAGAATCAAGACAAGACTTGTTCTTGAAGCAATTGCAAAAGCAGAAAACATCGAAATCACAGATGAAAAATTAGACGAAGAGATCGCTAAGATGGCAGAAGCTTACCAGATGGAAGCTGACAAGCTTAAGAGCTTTATGGGCGACAAAGAAAAAGAACAGATGAAGCAGGATATGGCAGTTCAGGAAGCAATTACATTTGTAGTTGACAATGCCGTAGAAAAATAAGTATCTGTTTCATACTTTAATATAGCAGGAGGAGTGTTACATGAGTAGTTTAGTACCTTATGTCGTTGAACAGACAAGCCGTGGAGAACGCTCTTACGACATTTATTCAAGACTTTTAAAAGACAGAATCATTTTCCTGGATACTGAAGTGAATGATGCATCAGCGAGCCTGATCGTAGCGCAGCTGCTGTTTCTGGAAGCAGAAGATCCGGAAAAGGATATCCAGTTTTATATTAACAGTCCTGGCGGATCAATTTCAGCAGGTATGTCGATCTACGACACTATGAATTACATCAAATGTGACGTCTCTACGATGTGTATGGGAATGGCTGCAAGTATGGGAGCCTTCCTTCTCGCAGGCGGAGCAAAGGGAAAGAGATATGCCCTTCCGAATGCAGAGATTATGATTCACCAGCCTTCAGGCGGTGCACAGGGTCAGGCAACCGAGATTGAGATCAATGCACAGCATATTCTGAAGATCAGAGAAAGAATGAACAGATTGATGGCTGCAAATACAGGTCAGAGTTATGAGACAATTTGTGCAGATACGGAAAGAGATAACTGGAAGACTGCCGAAGAAGCTTTGGCATATGGATTGATTGATAAGGTTATTACAAGCCGTTAACGGGAAAAGGGAATGTCCTTATTGGGACATTCCCTTTACGTGTAAAAAAGTGCGAGGTAAGAATATGGCAGGAAAATATGAAGAAATCGTAAGATGTTCTTTTTGCAATAAACCACAGAGTCAGGTACGCAAGATGATCGCCGGACCAAATGGGGTGTTTATCTGTGACCAGTGTGTGGATGTATGTACTGAGATCATTGAAGATGAACTTGGTTATGAAGAAGAAAATGCATATGATGATATCAATCTTCTGAAACCGGAAGAAATCAAGGCATTTCTGGATGATTATGTGATCGGACAGGACGAAGCAAAGAAAGTACTTTCTGTTGCGGTATATAATCACTATAAGCGTATTATGGCAGAAAAAGATCTGGGCGTGGAGCTTCAGAAGAGTAATATCCTGATGGTAGGACCGACAGGATGTGGTAAGACTTTTCTGGCACAGTCTCTCGCAAAAATTCTGAATGTACCGTTTGCAATTGCAGATGCAACTGCGCTTACAGAGGCAGGATATGTCGGAGAAGATGTAGAGAATATTCTTCTTAAGATCATTCAGGCAGCAGATGGTGATATTGAACGTGCAGAGCACGGAATCATTTATATCGATGAGATTGACAAAATCACAAGAAAATCTGAGAATCCGTCGATTACCCGTGATGTATCAGGAGAAGGTGTTCAGCAGGCACTTCTGAAGATCCTGGAAGGTACAATCGCAAATGTACCGCCACAGGGTGGACGTAAGCATCCGCAGCAGGAGATGATCCAGATCGATACCACCAATATTTTATTTATCTGCGGTGGAGCGTTTGAGGGAATAGATAAGATCATAGAGAACAGAATAGATAAGAAATCCATTGGATTTGAGGCACAGATCGCGCAGCGGCATGAGGAAGATATCGACCGGCTTCTGCAGCAGATCCTTCCACAGGATCTTGTGAAGTTCGGACTGATCCCGGAACTTGTAGGACGTGTGCCGGTAACTGTATCCCTGGAACTTCTGGATAAAGAAGACCTGATCCGCATTCTGACGGAACCGAAGAATGCGATCGTAAAACAGTACCAGAAGCTTCTGGAGCTGGATGATGTGGAACTGGAATTCGACAAAGAGGCGCTGGAGGCGATTGCTGAGACTTCCCTGAAGCGTAAGACAGGAGCCAGAGGACTCCGTGCGATCATGGAAAATGTAATGATGGATATCATGTATAAAGCACCGTCTGATGAGAATCTGAAATACTGTCTTGTGACAAAAGAGGCAGTACTTGGGGAGAAAGCACCGAGTACAGAAAAGATCGAAGCAAGACCGGAAAGTGCATAAGAAAATCAGACGTATGGAAATGGGTGCTGACGGTTAAGGCCAGAAGCATCCATTTTTATTTAACAGGAGAAAAAACTATATGAACAGAACAGAAAGTCTGCCAATGGTTGCCCTGCGGGGAATGACAATTCTGCCGGAGATGGTGGCACATTTTGACATCAGCCGGGAACGCTCGATTGAAGCGGTTCAGGAAGCGATGGCAAGCGACCAGAAGATTTTTTTGCTGACACAGAAAGATGTGGAAGTGGAAAATCCGGGAGAAGCAGATCTCTACCGTGTGGGAACAGTTGCGACAGTAAAACAGATCATCAAACTGCCAAAGCAGATTCTGCGGGTGCTTGTATCTGCAGAAGAGCGGGCGGTTTTAAATACAATAGAATTTGCAGATCCGTATCTTCGGGCAAATATTACGATCCCGGAAGAGAGTGATCCGGATATCGCAGGCGAGATCAACCGGGAAGCGATGATGCGGGGACTTCGGGATCTGTATCTGGATTATGCGGCGAGAATGCCGAAGATCACAAAAGATATGGTAAACCAGATCAAAGAGATCACGGAATTGAAAAAGATGGTGAATCAGGTGGCAGCGAATATGCCTCTGGATTACCGGGAATTGCAGGAAATCCTGGAAGAACTTGATTTTGACAGACGTTATGAGCTTATTTCCTTTAAGTTGGTCAATGAGATGCAGATCATGAACATCCGCGATGAGATCCAGATGAAGGTGAAAGAGCGTGTGGATAAGCATCAGAGAGAATATATCCTGCGCGAACAGTTGAAGCTGATCCGAGAAGAGCTTGGTGAGGATACTACAATTTCCGATGCGGAGGAATTTGCACAGAAGACAGAAGCGCTGGATGCACCGGATGAGGTAAAAGAAAAGCTGAAAAAAGAGATCAGCAGATTTAAAAATTCCATGCAGAGTCCGGCAGAAGCGGGCGTGATCCGTACATATATTGAAACCATGCTGGAAATGCCATGGAATAAGCGGGCTGAGGATTTTACAGACATTGCATATGCGAAAGAGCTTCTGGAAGCAGAACATTACGGACTGGAAGAGGTGAAAGAACGTGTGCTGGAGTTTCTGGCAGTACGTGCTCTTACGAAAAAGGGTGACAGCCCGATCCTGTGTCTGGTAGGTCCTCCGGGAACTGGAAAGACATCCATTGCAAGATCACTTGCAAAAGCACTGAAAAAACCGTATGTGAGAATTTCTCTTGGCGGTGTCCGTGATGAGGCTGAAATCCGTGGACACAGAAAAACTTATGTTGGTGCAATGCCGGGACGGATCGCAAACGGTATTAAGAGCGCCGGGGTAAAGAACCCACTGCTCCTTCTGGATGAGATTGATAAAGTCAGCACAGACTATAAGGGAGATACTTTTTCTGCGCTTCTGGAGGTGTTGGACAGTGAACAGAACAATCGTTTCCGTGATCATTATCTGGAAGTTCCGGTCGATCTGTCTGAGGTGACATTTGTAACGACGGCTAACTCGCTGCAGACAATCCCCCGACCACTTCTTGACCGTATGGAAGTAATTGAGGTCAGCAGTTATACGGAGAACGAAAAGCTGCATATTGCGACAGAACATCTGATTCCAAAGCAGTTGGAAAGACATGGACTAACAAAAGAACAGCTTACGATCAGTAAGGGCGTGATCTGGAAAATTGCGCAGAACTACACCAAGGAAGCCGGTGTGCGTCAGATGGAGCGTGAAATCGGTAATATCTGCAGGAAGGCTGCCAGAGAGATCTATGAACATGATAAAAAGAGAGTTCAGGTAACAGAG
This sequence comes from Coprococcus sp. TM115-187, assembly GCF_027679115.1. Classification (NCBI taxonomy): domain Bacteria; kingdom Bacillati; phylum Bacillota; class Clostridia; order Lachnospirales; family Lachnospiraceae; genus Coprococcus; species Coprococcus sp. TM115-187. The sequence continues at coordinate 56,403 of NZ_JAQEKS010000016.1, forward strand.
CGGAATATTGAAAAGTATCTTGGAAAAGAAAAGTACACCTATCAGATGGCAAATGCCGAGGATGAGGTGGGAATCGTCCGTGGTCTGGCATGGACCAGTGTAGGAGGAGATACCCTGCAGATTGAAGTGAATGTAATGCCAGGAAAGGGTGAGATTATTCTGACGGGACAGCTTGGCGATGTGATGAAAGAATCTGCGCAGGCAGGAATCAGTTATATCCGGTCAATCAGCAGTAAATATAAGGTTGCTGAAGATTTCTTTGAAAAACATGATATCCATATCCATATTCCGGAAGGGGCAGTTCCGAAAGATGGACCTTCAGCCGGTATTACGATGGCGACTGCGATGCTCTCTGCAATTACAGACAAGAAAGTGCGTGCCGATCTTGCCATGACGGGTGAGATTACGCTGCGGGGAAGAGTACTTCCGATCGGAGGACTGAAAGAGAAGCTCCTGGCGGCAAAGAATGCCGGAATCAGGACGGTACTTGTACCGCGGGAGAACAAAAAAGATGTGGATGAACTTTCTTCTGAGATCACAAAGGGACTGGAGATTATTCCGGTATCGCAGATGGAAGAGGTTCTGAAAATCGCACTTATACGCACACGGAGGAAAAAAGATGGTAATTAAGAATGTAAATCTGGAAACAGTCTGTGGAATTACAAGTAAATTGCCGGATCACACTTTGCCGGAGATCGCATTTGCCGGAAAATCCAATGTCGGTAAATCTTCTCTGATCAATGCACTGATGAACCGGAAGGCGCTTGCCAGAACTTCGGCAAAACCTGGAAAAACACAGACCATCAACTTTTACAATATCAACGAAGAAATGTATCTGGTGGACCTTCCGGGATACGGTTATGCAAAGGTTTCCGAGCAGGAGAAGGCACAGTGGGGAAAGCTGATCGAGCGTTATCTTCATGGCTCTAAACAGCTGCGAGCCGTCTTCCTTCTGATCGATATCCGTCATGATCCATCTGCGAATGATAAGATGATGTATGATTGGATCGTGGATCAGGGATTCAATCCGATCATTATCGCGACAAAGCTTGATAAGCTGAAGAGAAGTCAGGTACAGAAGCAGGTAAAGGCAATTAAGACCGGACTGAAGCTGCTTCCGGGAACTGTTGTGATTCCTTTCTCAGCAGAGACAAAGCAGGGACGGGATGAGATCTGGAATCTTGTAGACACAGAATTCCTGGGAAAAGGAACAGAGGAATAACCTTGAAAAATCCATTGCATTATCAGTTTTCGGATTATGATTGTGGATCGACGTCCATGCAGAATGCGAGCAGCTTCCTCAATGCATCCAAACAAGATGTATGGCGATTCGGGCGCTGATATCTCAAGTGGGTTGCATCAACTAAGATACGGGGAGAAAAAGTTCACCCCCACAAATTCCACTTTGGGCGGGATTTGTGGGGGTTGCTTTTTCTAGTTGGTTGGTAAGAAAAGCAAGTGGGATACCAATTTTTAGAATGTGGATATCATTTTAGATTTCTTGCCAGATTATATAAATTTTTGATTACATCAGTTTTCTAAACAGATCTTTCAGATCTTCTACGGATGCGTCTTTTGGATTTCCAGGTGCGCAGGCATCGGCGTGGGCGGATTCTGCGAGGAACTGGAGATCTTCTTCTTTGAGGGCTTCGAGTTTGGATGGGATTCCTACGTCTTCAGAGAGTTTGCGGACTGCATCTACAGCTGCTTTTCTGTATTCTTCCTGAGACATATTATCTACGCCTTCAACTCCCATTGCGCGGGCGATTTCACGGTATTTTTCTCCTGTGCAGTCTGCGTTGTATTCCATTACGATCGGAAGCATCATTGCGCATGCAACACCGTGTGGTGTGTCATAGACTGCTCCAAGGGTATGAGCCATTGAGTGAGCGATTCCAAGACCTACGTTTGAGAAGCCCATTCCGGCGATGTACTGTCCAAGAGCCATTCCTTCTCTTCCTTCTTTGGTGTTTTCAACAGCACCGCGGAGAGATTTGGAGATAATCTCGATTGCTTTTAAGTGGAACATATCTGTCATTTCCCATGCGGCTTTTGTGGTGTAGCCTTCGATCGCATGAGTTAATGCATCCATACCGGTTGAAGCGGTCAGTCCTTTTGGCATAGAAGACATCATTTCCGGGTCTACAACAGCGATGATTGGCATATCATGTGGGTCTACACAGACGAATTTACGTTTCTTTTCTACATCTGTTACTACATAGTTGATCGTAACTTCTGCAGCAGTACCGGCGGTTGTCGGAACGGCAATGATCGGAACGCAAGGTTTCTTTGTCGGAGCCACACCCTCCAGGCTTCTTACATCTTCAAATTCCGGGTTTGCGATGATGATACCGATTGCTTTGGAAGTATCCATAGAAGATCCGCCGCCGATTGCGATGATGTAATCAGCACCTGAATTTTTGAAAGCCTGTACACCGTGCTGTACGTTCTCAATAGTCGGGTTTGCTTTGATATCAGAGTAGATTTCGTAAGCAAGTCCTTCTTTGTCTAAGATATCTGTTACTTTGGAAGTAACATTGAATTTGATCAGATCCGGGTCAGAACATACAAGAGCTTTTTTGAAACCATGAGCTTTTGCTTCTGTTGCAATCTCTGCGATTGCACCTGCTCCGTGATAAGATGTCTGATTTAACATAATTCTGTTTGCCATGATACATATCTCCTTTTCGTTTATGGTAAAATCACTTGTTTCTGATACTATTTTAACAATAAGAAGGTGGTAAAAAAAGTTACAGAATATGAAAAGTGTAACATTTATACAAAAACTTAAGACAAAATATGCAAATCAGTGAAAAGTTGCATAAGTTTTTCCGGCATGCCAAGTACCAGTTGTTTTGCAAGCTGCGCAGGCGGAAATTTCATTCCGCCAAGCAGCCATTTGACAGTCATGTAAATCGAGCCACGGCAGTACATCTCTAAAAGAAATGAAGTTTCTGCATCCGGGCGTCTTCCGGTTTTCTGGAAAATAAGGTTTGAATAGAATTCCAGAATCAGTTCAAAATCATGTTCTTTTAAAGAGTTCTGATCGTCAGAGCGGAATGCTGCAGCGAAAAACAGGTGCTCTTCCTTTAAATATTCAAATTTTTTGACCAGTCCGTCATAAACAGTGGTACCTTCGCCCATATGTTCAAATGATTTAAGAAGAAGCTTGTCGAAATACCAGTTGATCAGATCGTACTTATCCAGAAAATTGCGGTAAAAGGTCTGGCGTGTGACGCCGCAGACTTCCACAATCTGGCGGATGGTGATATCATCGACAGAAGTGGTCTTCATGCAGGTTTTCATTGCTTCGGCGAGCCGGTATTTGGTAGATTCGGATTTGGCCATGTTCAATTCTCCTTAATCGTAGGCATGTTTTTTTCTATATAAATAGTACGGTATGATCAAAGCTGTGGTAGTGATCCAGGAAATCGGATAACTAAGCATTACACAGGTTGTGGTATGGTGTGCCGGTAAGACAAACATAATCCACGGAATACGGATCAGACATACGCCGCCAAGTGTGATCAGTGTCGGCAGCAGGACATCGCCGGTTCCGCGAAGTGCACCGGAGAGAACTTCAATAAATACATAAATAGTGTAGCACGGTGCCATAAAACGCAGCATATCAATACCGATATTGATTACATTTTGATCTGTCGTAAAAATTGAGAACAGTGGGCGGCAGAAGATGGCTAAAAACAGTACGATCCCTCCGCACACAGCCACTGCCATGGCAAGGCAGATACGTACACTTTTGAAAATACGGTCTTTTTTTCCTGCTCCGTAATTCTGACCGGCAAAGGTTGTGATCGCAATTCCGAAGGCTCCGTTGACTGTCCAGAAAAGCGCATCCAGTTTACCAAAAGAAGCCCATGCAGCGGCAGTATCGGTTCCGAAACCATTGATCGCTGCCTGAATAATGATATTGGTAATACTGTACATAAATGCCTGCAGTGCACTTGGAATACCGATGCGGAATTCCAGACGCAGCTTCAAAAGGTCTATGTGCAGTTTGCTCAGATAAAGCTTGCAGTCATCATATTTTTTCATCAGTGCATTGGTAACAAGGATTGCACTTACTGCCTGTGAAATAATGGTCGCGATAGCGGCTCCGACAATTCCCATATCAAATACGATTACCAGTACCAGATCGAGGATGATGTTTAGAAAACAACAGACGATCAGGTAATATAGTGGTCTGCGGGAATCACCGATGGAGCGCATGATTGCTGAGCCTATATTAAAGATCAAGGTACCGAAAATACCTAAAAAGTAAATCCGCAGATAAAGAATAGAATCGGCAAGTGTATCTGCAGGTGTATCGATGAGCTTCAAAAGAAATGGTGTTAAGGCCCATCCGAGTATTGTAAATACAATACTGAGAATAACGGAAAAAGCATAGGCGGTATGCAGACTCTTTTGCAGATTCCGCTCATCCTTTGCTCCATAAAACTGAGAAACAATTACAGATGCACCGCTTGCAAGTCCCGTAAAACATCCGATGATCAGATTGGAAAGAACGGCAGAAGATCCCCCGACTGCGGCAAGTGCGCCCTTTCCGACAAAACGACCGACGATGACAGCATCTACGGTGTTATAAAGCTGTTGAAATAAAGTTCCAACCACAATAGGAAAGAAAAAAATCAATAATTGCTTCCAGATAACTCCTTCGGTAATCTGATTGGTTTTTGTACTTTCGTTTGACATGTTAATAACCTCCAATGAAAAAACTAATAGCCATGAGCAAAACTCCACACATTCAGTATTTATGCGGATTTGCGAGGCATGGCAA
>NZ_JAQEKS010000017.1:0-59956 GCF_027679115.1 Coprococcus sp. TM115-187
CTCTAAGGAATTGACCTAATTATCTAAGTTTCATGTCCACACTATAGGGTCCATTATAACCGGCAGAAGTTGGTTGAAAATTATAAAAGTTTAAAACAGGTCAATCAAATGAGTTCAGAAGGTTGACTATAAACTTCAAAAATAAAAAATGAATCAATGAGTCTAACATTTAATTAGAAAAAGAATCAGGAGATACATACACATGAAAAAGGTTCTCAGGAATTCGATGCAAAATTATCTGAGATTATAAAGCAGGAAGAATGGATTATCGATGGTAATTATGGAAGAACACTTGAAATGCGTTTTAAAGAATGTGACACTGTATTCTTTTTAAATCTGCCGACCAGTGTGTGTCTTACGGGCGCAGAAGAGCGTATTGGAAGTGAAAGAGAAGATATGCCGTGGCAGGAAGAAGAATTGTCAGCAGAATTCAGAGATTTTATTATCAATTTTTCAAGGGATGAAATACCGGAAATCAATGAGATGTTAAGAAAATATAAGAATAAAAATATTATTATATTCAAATCGCGGAAAGAGGTAGATGCATGGAAATGAGGATGAATTTAGAAGCACAGAGACAGTTTATCTTAAATGGAAATATGTATAATGATTTGTCAGATGAGCTGGTGGAAGCACGTGAAAAGACGGTATTTTTAACCAATGAATATAATGCAAGCTTTGGGAAACCGGCGGAAGAGCGGGAAGCTATCCTGAAGAAACTGTTAAAATCCATCGGGAAAGGTGTTCATTTTGAGCCGAATTTCCGATGTGAATTTGGATATAACATTTCGATAGGAAATAATTTTTATGCAAATTTTGACTGTATTATGCTGGATGGCGGTGGCATTGAAATCGGTGATAACGTTCTCTTTGGACCAAGAGTTGGAATCTATACCTCTAATCATGCAATGGATGCATGGGAGCGGACACACGGAGCCTGCTATGCGAAGCCGGTCAGAATCGGGAATAATGTCTGGGTTGGAGCCGGTGTGCATATTAACCAGGGCGTAACTATAGGTGATAATACGATCATAGGTTCCGGAAGTGTGATTACGAAGGATATTCCGGCAAATGTGGTTGCAGCTGGGGTCCCTTGTAAAGTGATCCGCGAAATAACGGAAGCGGATAAGACCGGATATTGTCCGTAGGGAATAAGAAGGCGAGATGAGTCAAGATGAAAAGGTTAAGAAAAATTGTATGAAAACTTATTAATTGATGATGTAAAAAGTTATATAAAAAATATATTTGAAAGAGAAGGTAAAGACACAGTATCTGGATAAATATGAGATTGATCCAGCAAACTTTACATTTCCAGAGTATGAATCGATAGCAGAGAAATCAGAGTCAAAGGATTTATGGACTCCGCAATAGTAAGGTATAAATAATAAGAGAATCTGTGGGTTGAAAAACTTGCAGGTTCTTTTTGTGTGTAAAAAAGTTTTTGCTAAATAAAAGATACGATGTGCCAAAGACACGTGCCCGGTACAAGAATGTGTCATTGTGCAGTCATCATTCAGTGCTGTATATAAAAATTTTAAATCGAGAAAATTCTTCTTGCAATATACCCTGATGGGGTATATAATGACCCTCGTAAAGAGGAAAGATAAGAGGTGAGACGCATGGAAGAAAAGAAAGAATGTTGTCACTGTCATAAGACGAAAGAGCGTTCTGAAAAGGAATACAAGGACATGATCAACCGCCTGAACCGGATTGAAGGGCAGGTCAGAGGTGTGAAGCGTATGGTAGAAGAAGATGCGTACTGTCCGGATATTCTGATTCAGGTGTCGGCAATCAATGCGGCGCTCAACAGTTTCAATAAAGTCCTTCTGGCGAATCATATCCGTACCTGTGTGGCAGAGGATATCCGCGAGGGAAAAGATGAGACGATCGATGAGCTGGTTGTAACGCTTCAGAAACTGATGAAATAATAGGATTGTTATAGATTTTCAGGTGAAAAGCGCAGGAAAATTTTTACAATATAAAAATGGCAGATAAAGCCAAAAAGTGAGGTGGATTTTTGTGGAACAATATACAGTAACAGGAATGAGCTGTGCGGCATGCAGCAGCAGAGTGGAAAAGGCAGTATCGAAGGTATCGGGAGTTACCAGCTGTTCGGTCAGTCTTCTGACGAATTCCATGGGAGTAGAAGGAACCGCATCCCAGTCGGAGATCATTGCGGCTGTTGAGGCAGCAGGATACGGTGCTTCGGTAAAAGGAGCAGATGCAGGAGCCAAAAAAGGCGCAGCAATGGATGAGGATGCCCTGAAAGACAGGGAGACACCGATTATGAAGCGTCGTCTGATCGCATCACTGTGTTTTCTGATTCCACTGATGTACATTTCCATGGGTCATATGATGTGGAACTGGCCACTGCCAGGATTTCTGGCTGACAATCATGTAGCAATGGGACTGATCCAGCTGTTATTTACCGGAATTATCATGGTGATCAACCAGAAGTTCTTCATCAATGGATTTAAGGGACTCCTTCATGGTGCGCCGAACATGGATACCCTGGTTGCACTGGGATCAGGGGCATCCTTTGTATACAGCACCTATGCATTGTTTGCAATGACAGATGCACAGGTGAAGATGGATATGGAAGGAGTCATGTCTTATATGCATGAGTTCTATTTTGAATCAGCAGCCATGATCCTGACGCTTATCACAGTCGGAAAGATGCTGGAAGCGCATTCCAAAGGAAAGACAACAGATGCATTAAAGAGTCTGATGAAGCTGGCTCCGAAGACAGCTGTTGTCCTGAAAAATGGTGTGGAGACAGAGGTTTCCATCGACCAGGTGAAAAAAGGCGATATCTTTGTAGTAAGACCGGGTGAAAATATACCGGTAGATGGTATCGTGCTGGAAGGAACCAGTGCAGTCAATGAAGCAGCACTTACCGGAGAGAGTATTCCGGTTGATAAAGCAGAAGGTGACAAGGTATCTGCTGCAACCATGAACCAGTCCGGTTTCCTCAAATGCGAGGCAACCAGAGTTGGGGAAGATACCACACTTTCACAGATCATTCAGATGGTCAGTGATGCGGCGGCAACCAAAGCACCGATCGCAAAGATTGCAGACCGTGTATCCGGGATATTTGTGCCGGCGGTTATTACGATTGCAGTGATTACAATTATCGTATGGTTGATCGCAGGTCAGAGTGTTGGATTCGCACTGGCAAGAGGTATTTCCGTACTCGTTATCAGTTGCCCTTGTGCACTGGGACTTGCCACACCGGTTGCCATTATGGTTGGTAACGGAATGGGCGCAAAGAACGGAATCATGTTCAAGACGGCGGTATCGCTGGAAGAGACCGGTAAAATGCAGATCGTAGCTTTGGACAAGACCGGGACCATCACAAGCGGGGAACCGAAAGTAACGGATATGATACCGGCAGAGGATATCTCAGAGGAAGAACTTTTGGGATTTGCTTATGCACTTGAAAGAAAGAGCGAGCACCCACTGGCACATGCAATTTTACAGGAAGCCCAAGAGCGCAGACTGGATGCGGAGGAAGTAGAAGACTTCCAGGCAGTACCTGGAAACGGACTTTCCGCAGTTCTTGCAGGAAAGACGATTTATGGTGGAAATAAGAAATTTATCCAGACAAAGACTTCTGTGGATGCAGGAACGCTGAAAAAGGCAGAAGATCTGGCGGCAGAAGGAAAGACACCTTTGTTCTTTGCGAAAGAAGATCAGCTGATCGGAATCATTGCGGTAGCAGACGTCATCAAAGAGGATAGTCCAAAGGCAGTCAAAGAACTGCAGAATATGGGAATCCATGTGGTAATGCTGACCGGTGACAATGAGAGAACCGCAAAAGCGATCGGACGTCAGGCGGGTGTAGATGAAGTCATCGCAGACGTTCTTCCGGACGGAAAAGAAGCCGTTATCCGGAAATTAAAGAAAAAAGGAAAAGTTGCCATGGTTGGTGACGGAATCAATGACGCACCGGCACTTACCAGAGCCGATATGGGAATTGCGATTGGTGCAGGAACCGATATCGCGATCGATGCAGCAGACGTTGTTCTGATGAAAAGCCGTTTAAGTGATGTACCGGCAGCCATCCGTATGAGTAAAGCAACTTTAAGAAATATCCATGAGAACCTGTTCTGGGCATTCTTCTACAATGTGATCGGAATCCCGCTTGCAGCAGGTATCTGGTATCCAATCTTCGGATGGAAATTAAATCCGATGTTTGGCGCAGCAGCTATGAGTCTTTCAAGCTTCTGTGTCGTAACCAATGCACTTCGTCTGAACTGGTTTAAAATGTATGATGCCAGCAAAGATAAGAAGATAAAGTCAAAAGTCAAAGAAATAGAGGAGGAAAAGACAATGACAAAAACAATGAAAATCGAAGGTATGATGTGTGGACACTGTGAGGCAACCGTAAAGAAAACTCTGGAAGCAATCGAAGGAGTAGAGGCGGCAGAAGTAAGCCATGAAAATGGAACAGCGGTAGTAACACTTGCAGCAGAAGTAGCCGATGAGGTACTGAAAAAAGCTGTTGAAGACAAAGATTACAAGGTGACAGGGATTGAGTAGGTTTAAGTCTGAAAAATAAAGATTGTTAGAAATTACAATACTATAAAGAAGAAAAACATGGAGAAAACCATTATTTTGATTGATTTATTATGAAAAAAACAATCAAAATAATGGTTCATAAAAAAATAAAAAAAGTGTTGACACCATATAAAATCTGTGGTAAATTATAACTTGCGTAAAGCGAACAACAAAGAAGAGTATCCACTCTCACCTTAGCGCAATCGGGCGACTAACGGTTTGATATTGAATTTATAATACCGGATATAAGTATTGTATGCAATAGATAGTGGATAGTCTGCAGCTATTCACTATTTTTTTATTTATTGGAGGTGCACAACAATTAGCGATTTAATGATTAACGAACAAATCCGCGACAGAGAGGTACGCGTGGTTAGCGAGAGTGGGGAACAGTTAGGAATAATGTCAGCAAGAGAGGCTATGAAGCTGGCACAGGAAGCGGAACTGGATCTGGTTAAAATCGCTCCGACAGCGAAACCGCCGGTTTGTAAGATTATCGATTATGGTAAGTACAGATACGAACAGGCAAGAAAAGAAAAAGAAGCAAAGAAAAAACAGAGAACTGTCGAGGTTAAGGAAGTGCGTCTTTCACCAAATATTGACACCAACGACCTGAACACGAAGATGAATAATGCTAGAAAATTTATCTCAAAAGGAAATAAAGTAAAGGTTACACTTCGTTTCCGTGGTAGAGAGATGGCTCATATGCAGCAGAGTAAACATATTCTTGACGATTTTGCTGAGAAGATGAAAGATGTTGCTGTCATTGAAAAGCCGGCAAAACTTGAAGGCAGAAGCCTGAGCATGGTTTTAACTGAAAAACGTTAAAAATAAATTATCTATATTAAGGAGGAAAACATCATGCCAAAAATTAAAACAAATAGAGCTGCTGCAAAGCGCTTCAAAACAACAGCTACAGGTAAACTTAAAAGAAACAAAGCTTACAAGAGCCATATCTTAACAAAGAAGTCTACTAAGAGAAAAAGAAATCTTAGACAGTCAACTATCACAGATTCTACAAATGTAAAGAACATGAAGAAAGTTTTACCATATCTCTAAGATTTGGCAGGAAAGATAGAAGGAGGATTAAGTAATGGCAAGAATTAAAGGCGGAATGAACGCTAAGAAGAAACACAATAGAACTTTAAAACTGGCTAAAGGATACAGAGGAGCTCGCTCTAAACAGTACAGAGTTGCAAAACAGTCTGTAATGAGAGCCCTTACATCAGCATACGCAGGAAGAAAGCAGAAAAAACGTCAGATGCGTCAGCTTTGGATCGCTCGTATCAACGCAGCTGCAAGAATGAATGGTCTTTCTTACAGCAAGCTTATGCACGGACTTAAAGTTGCCGGTGTAGATATGAACAGAAAGATGCTCGCTGAAATGGCAGTTAATGATGCAGCTGGATTCGCAGCTGTAGCTGAAGTTGCTAAAAAGGCACTTGCATAATTAAATCAGACGATTTCGTATAGAGTTTGAGAGAAGAGGGAAAACCTTGTGGAGAGAATCCGCAAGGTTTTTTTACGTGGATTGTTGTTATAACAACAGAATAGAATGCGGTTGTAAGCTAAAATAAGTTGGTAAAGTTAAAGGAATACAAATTTTTCGAATAGGAGGATATAAAGGAATATGATTCGTAGAATTATTCAGATAGATGAGGAGAAGTGTAACGGGTGTGGAGCTTGTGCAAAGGCCTGCCATGAGGGGGCTATTTCTATGGTAAATGGGAAAGCAAAGCTGATGAGAGATGATTATTGCGACGGGCTGGGAGACTGTTTGCCGAATTGTCCGGTGGATGCCATTCATTTTGTAGAGCGTGAGGCGGCGGCTTATGATGCGGAGGCTGTGAAGCAGAATATGCTTAAAAAGCAGCAGGAAGAGGCTGCAAAGCAGAATGCGGGAGAAGGACCGAAAGCACCGGTAAAACCATTTGCAGGGGGATGTCCTGGATCCCGTATGCGTATGATGAACAGAGGGGGGAGTACGCAGAATGCGGAGAGCGAAGAGGAAGGCAGGGAGACGGCGAAAAGTGTGAATAAGAGTATGCTTTCCCAGTGGCCGGTACAGATTAAGCTTGCACCGGTAAATGCACCGTATTTTGATGGAGCGAAGCTTCTGATCGCCGCAGACTGCAGTGCCTATGCTTATGGAGATTTTCATAATCGTTTTATTAAAGGGCATGTGACTTTGATCGGATGTCCAAAGCTGGATAATGTGGATTATTCGGAGAAGCTGACGGAGATTATTAAGAACAATAATATTAAGAGTGTGACGATTGTGCGGATGGAAGTACCTTGTTGTGGCGGACTTGAGCTGGCGGCTAAGAAAGCGCTTCAGGAAAGCGGTAAATTTATTCCGTGGCAGGTCGTGACCTTATCGCTTGACGGACAGATCCTTGATGAATAATATCAGTAAAGTAATTTTATTACGGAAAACAGCATATGAAATATGTTGCGGTAAATCTGTAGAGTCTGCAAAAGGGCAAAGAAAAAGGCTGAAAAGTTATAAACTTTTCGGCCTTTTCTGACGCATTTACTAATGTGTTCGTACATATTCTTTGATTGCGTTAAAGCTTTCTCTGCTGATCACGTGCTCCATCTGGCAGGCATCATCTGTAGCGATTTCTTCTGGGACACCGAGTTCGATCAGCCATTTTGAAATAAATTCATGCCGTTCATAAATCATGTTCGCGATCTCTTTTCCTGAATCGGTAAGATAGATAAAACCTGCATCTGTTACGGTAATATGATTCTCCTGACGAAGTTTCTTCATGGCGATGCTGACGCTTGATTTTTTGAAACCAAGTTCGTTGGCAATATCTACGGAACGTACGACAGGTAATTTTTTACTTAACATCAATATTGCTTCAAGATAATTTTCGGAAGATTCATTTTTAGCCATTTATTCCGGTCACCTCACTATTTATTCTTATATCTAATAGGATACCATGAATTGTATTTTTTTTCAAATAATATTGTTCTGTAAATGCTCTTTTTGTGCAAAAAGTAGAAGCTATAACTATTAGAAGTAAGTTTTAAAGGGCAAAAATGAGTAACAGAAAACAATGGTTTAATAAAACTTAAAAAAATGCTTGACAACACACAAATGTTAGCATATACTAACTAGTGAACAAAAGTTGGTAATGAAAAAAATTATCATTCAAAATTCCAAATACGCAAAAGAACAGGAGGTAGGGATTATGCCTTTAACGATGGCGAATATTGGTGAAGTAAATGAAATCAAGAGAATTGGTGGAAATGAAGAAACAAGGCGATTCCTTGCGAATCTCGGATTTGTAGCAGGTGCAGAAATTACAGTTGTTTCTGCAATCGGTGGTAATGTGATCGTGAACATCAAGGATTCACGTGTTGCGGTTAATTCTGATATGGCGCGGCATATCATGATCTAGCCTCTGGCTGGTCGATGGGTCCGCTGCATATATATTCTGTATTACGAAGCTTAAAGGAAAGGAGATACGACAATGACTTTAGGTGATGCAAAGGTTGGAAGCACTGTTGTTGTGACCAAGATTGAAGGAGACGGAGCTTACAAACGCCGTATTATGGACATGGGCATAACAAAAGGAAGCGAGCTGTACATCAGAAAAGTTGCGCCTCTCGGTGATCCTGTTGAGATTACTGTAAGAGGATATGAACTTACAGTAAGAAAAGATGATGCACAGTGTGTGCAGGTAAAATAGCATATACATAATTATGCATGAGAGTAGTACAACAAGGAGGTAAAAAGGAATGGCAATTAAAATTGCACTTGCCGGAAACCCGAACTGCGGTAAAACTACCATGTTTAACGCGCTCACAGGAGCCAACCAGTATGTTGGTAACTGGCCAGGGGTTACTGTAGAGAAAAAAGAGGGTAAATTAAAAAGTAAAAAGACAAAGGAAGAAGTTATCGTAACTGACCTTCCGGGTATCTATTCAATGTCTCCATATACACTGGAAGAGGTTGTCAGCCGTGACTATGTGCTGAAAGAAAATCCGGATGTGATCATTGATCTGGTGGATGCAACCAATATTGAACGTAACCTGTATCTGACAACTCAGCTGATCGAGACAGGTGTTCCGGTTGTTATTGCACTGAACATGGCAGATCTTCTTGCGAAGAGAGGAATCAAGATTGATGTGAAGAGACTTTCAATGCTACTTGACTGTCCGATTATCGAGACATCTGCGCTGAAAGGTGAAGGACTTGACAAACTGATCGATGAAGCAGTAAAAGTTGCTAAGAAGTCAGAAATCGATCTTCCGAAAGATATCTTCTCAGCAGAGCTGGAAGGTGCTGTAGCAGAAGTTAAGAGCGTTCTTCCGAGTTCTGTTTCAGAAGAGAAGAAGAGATGGTACGCTATAAAATTCCTTGAGAACGACAGCAAGGTAGTAGAGAGCATGAAACTTTCCGGTGCGGCAGCCCAGACGGTGGAAGCACAGAGAAAAGCTCTTGAAAAGAAACATGACGATGATATGGAAAGTATTGTAACAGACGAACGTTACAAATTCATCCAGAAGATTGTTTCAACAACTGTTCAGAAGGGAAAAGAAAAACTTACAACTTCTGATAAGATCGACCGTATCGTTACCAACCGGTTCCTCGGAATCCCGATCTTTATGCTGGTAATGTGGATCGTATATTATGTTTCTGTAACGACAGTCGGTACCTTTGTAACAGATTGGACAAATGATGTATTTGTAGTAGCAATTCAGGATGCAGCAACAAGCGCACTTTCAGCGATTGGTGCCGGTGACATGGTTATGGGACTTGTTGTTGATGGTATCATCGGTGGTCTTGGAGCCGTTCTTGGTTTCGTTCCACAGATGGCGATTCTGTTCCTTTTCTTGTCTATCCTTGAAGACTGTGGATACATGGTTCGTATCGCATTCGTCATGGACCGTGTGTTCAGACATTTCGGACTTTCGGGAAAGAGCTTTATCCCGCTTCTGATTTCATCAGGCTGCGGTATTCCTGGAATCATGGCTTCTAAGACTATTGAACAGGATAATGACAGACGTCTTACAATTATGACAGCAACTTTTATCCCGTGTGGAGCTAAACTTCCGGTTATCGCTTTGATGGGTGGTGTTATTTCCGGTGAAGTAGCAGGATATCAGGAAAGTTCATTTATCGCACCGCTTATGTATTTCATTGGAATTGTTGCAGTACTTGTGGCTGCGATCATTCTGAAGAAGACAAAACCGTTCTCAGGAAAACCGGCACCGTTCGTAATGGAACTTCCACAGTACCATATTCCACAGGCTAAGACAGTTCTCCTTCATGTATGGGAAAGACTGAAAGGCTTCATCATCAAAGCCGGAACAATCCTGTTCCTTGCCTGCGTCGTAATGTGGTTCCTTGGCGGATTCGGATTTGTAGACGGAAGCTTTGGTATGGTAGAAGATAGCGCAGACAGTCTTATGGCAATGATTGGTGGCGTGATCGCACCGCTCTTTGCACCACTTGGATTTGGCGAGTGGCAGCCGGTAGCAGCTTCTATCTCTGGATTTACAGCAAAAGAAGCAATTGTTTCAACAATGGGTGTACTTGCAAATGTATCTGGTGATACAGAAGATGCAGTCAACGTAGCAGCTGGTGTTGCATCTTGGTTCCCAAGCTCAATTGCAGCATTTACATTCCTGATGTTCAACCTTCTTGATTCTCCTTGCCTTGCAGCAATTGCTACAATGGCACAGCAGATGCAGTCAAGAAAATGGTTCTGGTTCGCAATTCTTTTCCAGAACATCTTCGCTTACATCGTATGCCTCTGTGTATATCAGATCGGTTCATTCGTAACAGGCGGAGCATTCGGAGTTGGTACAGCAGTAGGATTTATCCTTCTTATCGGAATCCTCTTCATGCTGTTCAGACCAGATCCGTATAAAAACCAGAAAGTTTATTCAAAACGTTCTGTAAACGCATAAGATTTATAAGAACTTTAAGGCGGAAGCCGGATGCAGAAGCCTGTGTCCGGCTTCCAGTGTAAAAGAAAGAACAGGTGAAGGTTTATGATCGCTAATATTGTGATACTCGCACTGATTGCAGGATATTGTATTTTTCTGATCCGTAAAGGATATAAAAACCATAAAGAAGGGAAACCTGTCGGATGCGCGGGCTGTAGCGGAAATTGCAGTTCCTGCAGCGGATGCAGCAGTAAGACCGCACCGAAGAAGGAAGACTGAAAGGCGGGAAGAATATGGGAAATTCATCAGGCTCTATGTTCTATGCTTTCGGTGCAATCCTGATCATTTATCTCGTAGGAGTCAGTATTTATCAATTGGTCTTGTGGATAAAGAAATGGCGTGAACGCCGGAAGGATGAGGAATAACATGGTTGATGCAATTATTATTCTGATCGTGATCGTACTTCTTATTTTTGCATTAAAGGGTACGCTGAAACATTTTAAAGGGGAAAGTCCTTGCTGTGGTGGCGGATCCGAAACGATCGTGACAGACATTGAAGATAAGATGCTGGATAACCCGGCAATCGGTAAAAAGACAGTGAAGATTTCCGGTATGCATTGTGAGCATTGTGTAAAATGTGTAACGGAAGCGATCAACAAAATCGAAGGTGCATCTGCAAAGGTGAATCTCAAAAAAGAAGAAGCGGTTGTAAGCTATGACAGAGAAATCGATGATGATGATCTGAAAAAAGCTGTAGAGGAAGCAGGATTTAAGGTAGTTGATATCAGAGCCTAACAGGTGACAGCATGGAAAGGGGCTATCATGGACGCGAAAGAAAGAATAATCGAGCAGCTGAAAAGAAGTGGCTGCAGGGTTACGAAGCAGCGGCTCATGCTGATCGATATTATTTTGGAAGGAAAATGTAATTGCTGCAAGGAAATTTATTATCAGGCGTCTCAGAAGGATCCGAGTATCGGACCGGCGACGGTATACCGTATGGTCAATACGCTGGAACAGATCGGAGCAATCAGTCGCAAGAATATGTACCGAATTTCGGATAAGGGCTGTAAAATGGAATACATGATCGAGCTGGAGGACGGAACAGTTCTTGATCTTCCGGAGGATAAATGGACGGCAGTGATCAAATCTGGTCTGGATGTCTGTGGATTTTCAGGCGGACAGAATGTAAGAAACATCACACTTAAAGAAGCATAACATTGTAAAAAAAACGTTCCGGAACGGAACGGTTCGGATATGGAGGCAGGTACCGTGATTGTATCTGTCTCTTTTAAATACCGGGGAATGAGTTTCTTCTATATAAATATGGATATAGATAACTGTGGAAAGTTGTGTAAAAATTGAGGTGAAAATAGCAAATCTGTGTCAGATATAGTGAAAAAAAGTTCGACAAAACTGATTTTGCGCAAAAAATGAGAAAATTTATCAGAAGCGAAAAAAGACTGGAAATTTACAGATTCGTGTCATATAATAGGCGTTAATGAAAAAAACAGGAGGTACATAGGTATGTTTGATATTACTAAAGTAAATTGGAAAAAGGTTGGAATTTTTGCATCAGGAGTTCTTTTTGGAACAGCTGGAATTAAAGCACTTTCAAGCAAGGATGCTAAGAACGTGTACACAAATTGCACAGCAGCAGTTCTTCGCGCAAAAGACTGTGTTATGAAAACAGCTACAAATATCCAGGAAAATGCAGAGGATATTTACGCTGAAGCTAAGAACATCAACGAAGAAAGAGCTGCTGAAATGGAAGAATTTTCTGATGCAGATACAGCAGCAGAGGCTGAAGAAGCTGAAAATACAGAGTTCAACGAAGTAACAGAGTAAGAGGCGCACTGAACGTGAAGTTTATAATTAAACATGAGATGAAAGGCCGGATGAGAGTCCGGCTTTCTCAAAAAAGAATGACATATGAACAGGCTGATATATTACAGTATTATCTGCTCTGTAATGAATCGGTCAAATTAGCAAAGGTATATGACAGAACCTGTGATGCAGTCATTAATTATACCGGCGACAGAGAAGAGGTAATTCGTCTTCTGCAGGAATTTCGCTATCAGACAGTGGAAGTTCCGGCAGATGTACTTGCAACTTCAGGTCGTGAAGTGAATGCACAGTATCAGGAAAAGCTGTTCAATAAAGTAGTATTTCATTATGCGAGAAAATGGTTCCTTCCGTATCCACTGAATGCATGCTATACATCGGTCATGTCACTGAAGTATATCTGGAAGGGAATCAAGTGTCTGTGGGCACGTAGAGTTGAGGTCCCGGTGCTGGATGCGACTGCAATCGGTGTATCCGTTGCACGTGGGGATTTCAGTACAGCCGGATCCGTCATGTTCCTGCTTGGAATCGGTGAGATTCTGGAAGAGTGGACACATAAGAAATCCGTAGATGACCTGGCAAGGACCATGTCTCTGAACGTAAGTAAGGTATGGCTGAAGACAGAAGATCAGGAAGTTCTGGTTCCTGCATCCAAGATAAAAGCAGGAGACCGGATTGTGATTCGTATGGGAACTGTGATTCCGTTTGACGGCGATATCGTGGATGGTGAAGCGATGATCAATCAGGCATCTCTTACCGGAGAGTCAGTGTCTGTCCGCAAGACGGTTGGAAGCTATGCATATGCAGGAACCGTGGTCGAAGAAGGTGAGATCACAGTTGAAGTTAAACAGGTAAGTGGAAACAGCCGCTTCGATAAGATCGTTACGATGATTGAAGAATCTGAGAAGTTAAAATCAGGAGTAGAAAGCAAGGCAGAGCATCTTGCTGACAAGCTTGTACCGTATTCGCTTGGGGGAACAGCCATTACCTATCTGCTGACAAGGAATGTCACGAAGGCTCTTTCTATCCTGATGGTAGATTTTTCGTGCGCGCTTAAGCTTTCAATGCCGATTTCAGTGCTGTCTGCAATCCGTGAAGCAAATCTTTACAATATTACCGTAAAGGGCGGAAAGTATCTGGAAGCTGTGGCAGAGGCAGATACGATCGTATTTGACAAGACTGGTACACTTACAAAAGCAACACCTACCGTGGTGGATGTGGTTCCCTTTGATGGAAGAACACCGGATGAACTGCTCCGTATTGCAGCGTGTCTGGAAGAACATTTTCCACATTCTATGGCAAAAGCAGTAGTAAATGCAGCAAAAGAGAAAAATCTGGATCATGAGGAAATGCATTCCAAGGTAGAGTATGTGGTTGCACATGGAATTTCTACAACGATTGATGATAAAAATGTAATTATCGGAAGCTCTCATTTTGTATTTGAAGATGAAAAATGTACAATTCCGGAAGGAAAACAGGAGTTATTTGACAGTCTTCCGGAAGAATATTCACATCTGTATCTTGCAATCGAGAATCAGCTTGCAGGAGTGATTTGTATTGAAGATCCATTGAGAGAAGAGGCGAAGACAGTAGTTGCCGAGCTCAAGAAAACAGGATTTGGAAAGATTGTTATGATGACAGGTGACAGCGACCGTACAGCTTCGGCGATCGCAAAGCGTGTCGGTGTGGATGAATATTATTCAGAAGTACTGCCGGAAGATAAGGCTGCATTTGTAGAAAAAGAAAAAGCAGCCGGAAGAAAAGTTATTATGATCGGCGATGGTATCAATGATTCTCCGGCGCTTTCTGCAGCAGATGTGGGAATTGCGATCAGCAATGGCGCAGAGATCGCACGTGAGATTGCAGATATTACGGTAGGTGCAGATGATCTTGGACAGATCGTGACCTTAAGACGTCTCAGTAATAGGCTGATGAAGAGGATTCAAAGTAATTACCGCTTTATCGTTGGATTTAATTCCGGTCTGATCGTACTCGGAGTAACCGGTGTGATCCAGCCAACGACATCAGCACTTTTACACAATACTTCAACTCTGGCAATTGGGCTGAAGAGTATGAAGAATCTTCTGTAAGGCAGAACAATTTAATGATAGCTCTAAACGTGGGGGGTGATTCTCTGAATCATGCCCCATTGCTGGATTAAGAGGCAAAATAGCGTTACTGTTCACTCCCGTGTCAATCACTACGCTGATTGGCACGGAGGATGCACGTTTTATCTTGAATGGCATCTCGCCCATCGCCAAAGGCGATTTAAAATGGCGAGATGCGTTGCTGGTCGCAGGTACTGTGAACAGTAACAAAATAGCAGATAGTATCCAAAAGGATAAGATTGACAAATGAAGGGATAATCCATACAATGATAAATAGATTGATAAAAGGGAGGAATAAAAAGCGTGAAAATTGATCTGTTTTCAATAGGAAAGTTTACGATACATGGATATGGACTGATGATCGCAATCGGTATCCTTTGTTGTGTGGCAATGGCTTCTTATCGGGCAAAAAAGAATGGCCTGGATCAGGAAGCAATTGTGGATATTGGAATTTACGGTGTAATCGGCGGTTTTTTGGGTGCAAAAATTCTATATGTGATCGTGGAGTTTAAGACGTTTATCAAGAATCCGAAGACGGTACTCGGTTCAGAAGGGTTTGTCGTATATGGTGGAATTATTGCCGGTTTTCTGACAGCGATTGTATATTGCAGAATCAAGAAGCTTTATTTTCTGGAATATTTTGATCTCGCTGTGGCAAGTATTTCGATGGCACAGGGATTTGGAAGAATCGGATGTTTTCTTGCAGGATGCTGCTATGGAAGGGAGACAACCTCCAGATTTGGTGTGGTTTTTCCGGAAGGTGGGCTTGCTCCGGCAGGTGTAAAACTGATCCCTACACAGCTTATTTCGTCGGCAGGCGATTTCCTGATCATGATCGTGTTACTTCTATATTATAGGAAGAATAAAAAAGACGGTACACCGGGAAGTGTAGGTTTTCTGTATATGCTGCTGTATGGTGTAGGAAGATTCCTTGTTGAGTTTTTAAGAAATGATAACAGAGGGGGAGTCGGAATGTTCTCAACCTCCCAGTGGATCTCCATGGTGATCGTAGCAGGTGGAATTGTATTGTATCTGGTAAATAAAAAAAGGCATAAAAGGTAAGGAAGCAGAAGATGGAGCCAGGTTCGTCCAGTGGACGAATGCCCTGCGCCGACCGTAGCGAAGCGAAGACCTGAACTATGGGGTTAAGCTGTACGTTGGTATAAAAAGAATTTCTAAACAAAAACGGAGAGCTTGAAAAAAGAAGGAAGCGGAAGATGGGGCGCAATTCGTCCGGTGGACGAATGCTCTGCGCCGACCGTAGCGGAGCGAAGACCTGAACCATGGTTTCAGGTCACGCTTCGGTACTATAAAAAGGAACCTCTGATAAAATCAGAGATTCCTTTTTATAATGCGGAAGATGGGACTTGAACCCACACAAGCGCAATGCTTACAAGATCCTTAGTCTTGCTCGTCTGCCAGTTCCGACACTTCCGCACAAACAATATTTAATTACCGGATTCGGATAAATCCGAATGCGGAAGATGGGACTTGAACCCACACAGGCGCAATGCCTACAAGATCCTTAGTCTTGCTCGTCTGCCAGTTCCGACACTTCCGCATATCACTCAGTGAGCTTTATTTTTTAACTGCTCGCCGCTGACAAAAGCTATAATACTATATTCCAAACACAAAGTCAACAAAAATTTAAAAGAAATTTTAATTCGCAATATATTACGAAAAATATCGAAAAGATAAATAATTCAATAATTTTACAAATCCACTTTCTTATTATGAGAAAATATAGTAATATGATATATAATTGTATGCGTTAATTGCGCGTTTTATCAATGGATTTGGGAATAATAAGAGCAGAAACTGGTGAAATGGAGGCATTTTATGGATAAAAATATAAAAATGAAGGATATAAAAGAACTGGGAGAGCAGCTTGGAGAACTGCAAAGAGTGTGCCGGGAGAAAAAAATCCCGGTGATGATCGCGTTTGAGGGTTATGGAGCAGCAGGAAAAGGACTTCAGATTGGTAATCTGATCCAGGCACTCGATCCAAGAGGCTTTAAAGTATATGCGGTAAAAAATGAAACGGAAGAGGAATGGATGCATCCTTTTATGTGGCGTTTCTGGACGAAGATCCCGGAAAAGGGAAGAATTGCAATTTTTGATACCAGCTGGTATCGGAGAGTTATGATTGAACGTTTTGAAGGAAAAACACCGGAAAAAGAGCTAGAAAAGGATTTTGCATCGATCCGTGCGTTTGAAAAACAGCTGACGGATGATGGAATGGTGATCATCAAACTGTTTTTAAAGATTGACCGGAAAGAACAGAAAAAGCGCTTCGAGAAACTGCTTGCTTCCAAGGATACTGCATGGCGGGTAAGCAAAGGCGATCTGAAGCGGAATCATGATTTTAAAGAGTATAAAGCAATCAATGAAGAGATGCTGCGGAAAACGGATGCAGATTACGCACCGTGGACAGTGATCGATGCTACAAAGAAGAAAGAAGCTAAAGTGGCTGTTTATCAGGCGGTGATCCAGGCAATGAAAGAAGCAGTCGCAAGAAAGGAACTGGAAGAAAAAGGCAGTCTGGAAAAGAAAACGGAAATGAAAAGGGAAACAGCAGAATCCATTCTGGCAAAGACGGATCTTTCCAAATCCATGCCAAAAGAGGTTTATGAGGAACGCTTAAAAGAGCTTCAGAAAAAGATGGAACATCTGCATGGAGAGCTTTATCGCAGGAGAATCCCGGTTGTCCTTGGCTTTGAGGGGTGGGATGCCGGAGGAAAAGGTGGTGCGATCAAACGTCTGACTTCACATATGGATCCGAGGGGATATGTGGTGAATCCGACAGCGTCACCGAGTGATACAGAGAAAGCACATCATTATCTGTGGCGTTTCTGGCGTGCAATGCCGAAAGCCGGCCATATTGCGATATTTGACAGAACCTGGTACGGAAGAGTGATGGTAGAGAGGATTGAAGGATTTTGCACCGAAAAAGAATGGAAGAGAGCTTATGGGGAAATCAATGCCATGGAGCAGGATCTGGTAAATGCAGGAGCAATCGTGCTGAAATTCTGGATGCAGATTGACAAGGATGAGCAGGCGAGAAGGTTTAAAGCCAGACAGGAAAATCCGAAAAAACAGTGGAAGATCACCGATGAAGACTGGAGAAACCGGGAAAAATGGGATCAGTATGAGGTGGCGGTAGAAGAAATGCTGGAAAAGACTTCTATGCCACATGCACCGTGGATCGTAGTGGAAGGAAATGATAAATACTATGCACGTATTAAAGTTTTGGAATGCGTGACAGAAGCAATCGAGAAACGACTGAAAGAAGAGAGAAAATAAAAAATGACGATCAGGGAACAGATGGAAGAAAGAGAAAAGGAATATCTAAGCCCCTGTGCCACGTTAAGCATGGCTTCCCGGGGGAGAAAGAGAAATGAGCCACAGTGTGATATCCGACCGGTTTTTCAGAGGGACAGAGATCGGATCCTGCACAGTAAGGCATTCCGGCGCATGAAGCAGAAGACGCAGGTGTTTCTCCTACCAATCGGAGACCATTATAGGACACGGCTGACGCATACGCTGGAAGTATCGCAAAACGCCCGGACGATCGGAAAGGCGCTCAGGCTGAACGAAGATCTGGTGGAGGCAATTGCACTGGGGCATGATCTTGGGCATACTCCGTTTGGGCATGCAGGAGAGAGAGCTCTGAACAACGTGTGTCCGTGTGGATTTAAACACAATGAACAAAGTGTCCGTGTAGTAGAGGTGCTGGAGAAACATGGGGAGGGACTGAACCTGACCTGGGAAGTGCTAGATGGAATCCGCAACCACAAAAGTGCGGGCATGCCTGCGACACTGGAAGGGCAGATCGTCAGACTGTCTGATAAGATTGCTTATGTGAACCATGATATTGATGACGCAGTAAGGGCGGGGATCATGAATGAAGAGGAACTGCCCAAAGAGCTGCGAAAGGTTCTGGGCAACAGTAAAAGAGAGCGTCTGAACACACTTACCCATGATGTGATCGTAAACAGCATGGACAAACCGAAGATCTGCATGTCAGAGGAAGTCCGTGAAGCATTGATGGAGCTGCGGACATATATGTTTACCCATGTTTATGAGAATCCACTTGCAAAGGGCGAAGAGGACAAAGCAATCCGAATGGTCGAAGATCTGTATTCTTATTATGAAACGCACATGGAAAAGATGCCGGAGCAGTATCTGAAACAGCTGCAGAAGGGGGAAATGCCGGAGATCGCAGTGTGTGATTACATAGCAGGAATGACGGATAATTTTGCCGTAAAAAAGTTTGAAGAAATTTTTATTCCACAATCTTGGAAATTTTAAAGGAAATAAAAAAGTTTTGTCGAATATATATTATGTAGGGGTTGCGCAAGGTGCGCGAACCCTGCCAGGAAGGTGTAGGACATAATGTATTATTCAGATGAGATTATAGAAGAAGTAAGATCGAAAAATGATATCGTAGATGTGATTTCCGGATATGTGAAGCTGAAGAAGCAGGGGAGTTCGTATTTCGGACTTTGCCCGTTTCACAGTGAGAAATCTCCTTCTTTTTCTGTGAGCAGGGATAAGCAGATGTATTACTGCTTTGGCTGCGGAGCGGGAGGAAATGTATTTACTTTCATTATGGAGTATGAGAATTATTCTTTTGTAGAAGCACTCAAGTTTCTGGCACAGCGTGCCGGTGTGGAGCTTCCGCAGGAGGAATATTCAAAAGAAGCGAAAGAAAGAGCGGATACGAGAAGTGCGCTGCTTGAGATGAACAAGCTGGCGGCCAAGTATTATTATGCGCAGTTGAAGACGGAGGGCGGAAGGCAGGCAAGAGAATACCTGCAGAACCGTCAGTTGAGCCAGGAGACGATCACCGCATTTGGACTTGGATATTCCAGCAAATACAGTGACGATCTGTTTCGATACCTGAAGATGAAGGGTTATAGTGAAGAGATGATCATCAAAGCCGGTCTGGTAAATGTCGATGAAAAGCACGGAGTTTACGACAAATTCTGGAACCGTGTTATGTTTCCGATTATGGATGTGAATAACCGTGTGATCGGATTTGGCGGGCGTGTGATGGGCGACGGGAAGCCAAAGTACCTGAACTCACCGGAGACTCTGATTTTTGATAAGAGCCGGAATCTGTACGGACTTCACCGGGCGAGAACATCGAGAAAGCCGTATTTTATTGTATGTGAAGGCTATATGGATGTAATTTCGCTCCATCAGGCGGGATTTACCAATGCAGTTGCGTCACTTGGAACTGCACTCACAGCAGGACATGCAGCATTGATCAAACGGTATGTGAATGAAGTCTATCTGACCTATGATAGTGATGAAGCCGGAACTAAAGCGGCACTCCGGGCAGCTCCGATTCTTCGGGAGGCCGGTGTGACGACCCGCGTGATCCGGATGGAACCGTATAAGGATCCGGATGAATTCATCAAGAATCTTGGAGCTGAGGCATTTGAAGAGCGGATCAGGAAAGCAAGGAACAGCTTTATGTTCGGTCTTGAGATGCTGGAAAAAAGTTATGATCTGAATGCACCGGAAGGAAAGACGGAATTCCTCAGAGAGGCGGCGAGAAGGCTGGCACGTTTTGAAGAAGAAATTGAACGTGACAATTACATAGAAGCGGTGGCAAAGACTTATCACGTTGGCTACGAAGAACTTAAGAAGCTGGTTGTCAAGGTAGCAGTCCAGAGCGGAATGGCAGCTCCGGCCACAAAGCCGAGACAGACGATCCGCCAGGAAACGCCAAAAGAGGATGGTCATATCCGGTCACAGAAGATTCTGCTTACCTGGCTGATCGACAGGGAAGAGCTGTTTGATCAGGTAAGCCGTTATGTTACGCCGGAGGATTTTACGGTGGAGCTGTACCGGAAAGTTGCTGAACTTCTGTATGAACAGCATGCAAAAGGAGAACTGAATCCTGCGCAGATCATGAATTATTTTACAGAGGAAGAGGAACACCGCGCGGTGGCAGCACTTTTCAATACGAGAATCAAAGAGCTGACGACTGCGGGAGAGCAGGAAAAAGCGATCAAGGAGACGATTCTCCGGGTAAAGGAGTACAGTATCGAAACTGCAACCCGGAATCTGGATCCGACAGACATTCAGGGGCTGCAAAGGCTTATGAATGCGAAGAAGGCAGTGCAGGACCTTCATAAACTGCATATTTCCATTAATTAGGGATAGAATATAAACAAGCGATGAGAGGAAGGACACTACATGGAAGAGAACGTAGTAAAGTTTCAGGAAAAATTAAAAAATCTGGTTGCCCTTGCGAAGAAAAAGAAGAACATTCTTGAAATCCAGGAAATCAATGATGTATTCCGGGATATGGAGCTGGAACCGACACAGATGGACAAGGTATTTGAGTACCTGGAGGCCAATGGGATCGATGTGCTTCAGATGAATGATGACTCCAATGTGGATGATGATGATCTGGAGATCATGCTTTCGGATGAAGACGAAGTGGATATGGAGAAGATCGACCTGTCTGTTCCGGACGGAATCAGCATCGAAGATCCGGTCCGTATGTATCTGAAGGAGATCGGTAAGGTTCCGCTTCTTTCAGCAGAAGAAGAGATTGATCTGGCAAAGAGAATGGCAGATGGTGATGAAGAAGCGAAAAAGCGTCTTGCAGAAGCCAACCTGCGACTGGTAGTCAGCATTGCAAAGCGTTACGTGGGACGTGGTATGCTGTTTCTGGATCTTATACAGGAAGGAAACCTTGGACTTATCAAAGCGGTAGAGAAGTTTGATTATCAGAAGGGATTTAAGTTCAGTACCTATGCAACATGGTGGATCCGTCAGGCAATCACACGTGCGATTGCTGACCAGGCGAGAACCATCCGTATACCGGTTCATATGGTAGAGACGATCAACAAACTGATCCGTGTATCCAGACAGTTACTGCAGGAGCTTGGACGTGAACCTACGCCGGAAGAGATCGCTGCAGAGTTGGACATGCCGGTAGACCGTGTGCGTGAAATCTTAAAGATTTCCCAGGAACCGGTTTCTCTTGAGACTCCGATCGGTGAGGAAGAGGACAGCCACCTGGGCGACTTTATCCAGGATGACAATGTACCTGTTCCGGCAGAAGCAGCAGCGCAGACACTTCTGAAAGAACAGCTGGATGAAGTTTTAAGTACACTGACAGAGAGAGAGCAGAAGGTTCTCCGCCTGCGTTTTGGTATGAGTGATGGAAGAGCACGTACACTGGAAGAGGTCGGAAAAGAGTTCGATGTCACCCGTGAGCGTATCCGTCAGATCGAAGCAAAAGCACTCCGCAAGCTTCGTCATCCAAGCCGCAGCAGAAAATTAAGAGATTATTTGGATTAAGAAGATGGCTGAATTATCAAAAAGATTACAGGCAGTGGCGGATCTTGTCACACCGGGAATGCGTCTTGCGGATGTGGGAACAGATCACGCTTACATTCCAATCTATCTGACACAGAACGGGCTGGTTCCATCCGCAATTGCCATGGATATTAACAAAGGACCATTAGAGAGAGCGGATACACATATCCTTGAACATGGACTGGATGGGAAGATCGTTACCCGTCTTTCTGATGGTCTGGTGAATTTGAAAATGGAAGAAGCTGACACAATGATCGCCGCCGGAATGGGCGGCGGTCTTGTCATACACATTTTGAATGAGGATCCGGCAAAAACCAGAAGCTTAAAGGAACTGATCCTGCAGCCACAGTCAGAGCTTGCGAAAGTCCGTCGTTATCTGGAAGAACATAGATTTCGTATCGTTGCAGAGGACATGGTGGAAGAGGATGGCAAATACTATCCGATGATGAAGGTGATCCCGACAGAGCAGAAAGGTCTTTATGCGGAAGGTGTTCCGGCAGCAGAAGAAGAGCTTGAATATGGAAAATATTTATTAGAGAAGGGTCACCCGGTGATGGGAGAATATCTGAAAAAGGAACTGTCTGTGAATCAGGGCGTGTATGAAAAGCTTCGGGTGCAGGAGAGTGAACGCACGAAGGAGAGAAGTGCAGAGGTTCTGCATATGATAAAGAGAGCAGAAGACCTGCTTGACCGGTATTTTTAGGAGGAAAATGATGATTTGCAGAGAAATTATAAAAGAAATAGAAGCACGTTTTCCAAAGCACTATGCTATGGAGTGGGATAATGTAGGACTGCAGGTCGGAAGAAGCGATAAAGAAGTAAAGCGGATCTATCTTGCACTGGATGCGACGGATGAAGTGATCGAAGAAGCAGCAGACTGGGGCGCAGATATGCTGATCACACATCATCCGATGATCTTTAAAGCAATGAAAAAGATCAATGACGAGGATTTTATTGGCAGAAGAGTACTGAAGTTGATCCGGGATGACATTTCTTACTATGCGATGCATACCAATTATGATGTAATGGGAATGGCAGAGCTTGCTGGGAAGGTACTTGAACTGAGTGAACCGGAGGTTCTGGAAGTGACGGGAAGCATGCATTCAGAATCCGGCGAAGTTCCGGTTGGAATCGGAAGAGTTGCTGATCTGGCACAGCCGATGGATTTAAAATCCTGTGCGGAAATGGTAAAAAAAGCATTTGATCTTCCGAATGTGAAAATTTTTGGAGAGCCGGATATGCAGGTACATCGCCTTGGTGTTTTTCCGGGCTCCGGGAAGAGCGCAATTTCCGTATCTTTGGAAAAAGGTGTGGATGTACTGGTGACAGGTGACATTGATCACCATGAGGGGATTGATGCGGTTGCGCAAAAAATGGCAGTAATTGATGCCGGACACTATGGCGTGGAGCATATCTTTATTGCAGATATGGAACATTTTTGCCGGGAGAAATTTCCAGAGGCAGAGATCCGGACAGCAAAGATCCGGCAGCCATTCTGGGTTTTGACGTAAGGTGTTTGGGAGCGGGGAGAAAACAGACAGATTTGTCAAAGCGCCGTAAGGCAGAAAGAAGGCGGTAAATATGGAACAGCAGATGTACAAAGTACAGATTGACGGGGAAGAGAGAAGTTTTCCGGCAGGAACCACATATCTGCAGATTGCCGGGGAATATCAGGAAAGATACCCACATGATATTGTTCTTGTATATGTAAATGGAAAGCTTCAGGAGCTTGGAAAGAAGCTGAAAAAGGACTGTACGCTCCATTTTGTGACGACAGGCGAGACAATTGGAAATCTTACCTATCGCCGTGGTGTAAGTTTTCTGCTGGTGAAGGCAGTATATGATACAATCGGACACGATAAGATAGAACAGGTGAGAATCCATTTTTCTGTAGATAAAGGGTATTATTGTACAATAAAAGGAGATCAGAAGCTGGATCAGGAACTGCTTGCAAGGATTGAAGAACGGATGCATGAAATGGCAGATATGGATCTTTCAATCCGGAAGAGATCGGTTCATACCGATGAAGCGGTTGAAATGTTCCGCAAGTACGGTATGAAGGATAAAGAGCGTTTGTTCCGGTATCGCAGAGTGTCTACGGTCAATATTTACAGTATCAATGAATTTGAGGACTACTATTACGGCTATATGGTTCCGTCAACCGGCTATCTAAAATATTTTAAATTATATTTATATGATGAGGGATTTGTAGTGCAGATGCCGGAGGCAGCTGAACCGGAAAAGATACCTCCGTTTCAGCCTCAGAATAAGCTGTTCCATGTGCTGAAAGAGTCTACGCGTGGCGGTGATATGCTTGGAATTGAGACGGTAGGGGCACTGAATGATTATGTGACAGGCGGCAGCGCCAATCCAAAGGAACTGCTTCTGGTACAGGAGGCAATGCAGGAGAAGAAAATTGCGCAGATCGCAGAGCAGATTGCAGGAAATCCGCAGAAGAAATTTGTCTTGATCGCCGGTCCTTCTTCGTCAGGAAAGACTACATTTTCCAGACGGCTTTCCATCCAACTCCGGGTAAGCGGTCTGGTTCCGCATCCGATTTCGGTGGATGATTACTTTAAGAACCGTGTGGATACACCGCTGGACGCAGAAGGAAAGCCGAATTATGAGTGTCTGGAAGCGCTGGATGTGGAACTTTTTAACCACGATCTGAAAAAGCTGCTTGCAGGCGAACGGATTGAACTTCCGACGTTCAATTTCAAGACCGGAAAACGGGAATATAACGGACATTATATGCAGCTTGGCGAGCAGGATATTCTGGTGATCGAAGGCATTCACTGTCTGAATGATGCGCTGACTCATGATCTGCCAAAAGAAAATAAATTCAAGATCTATATCAGTGCACTGACCCAGCTGAATATCGATGAGCATAACCGGATCGCATCAACAGATGGACGTCTGATCCGCCGGATGGTGCGTGATGCAAGAACCAGAGGTACTTCGGCAAAGCAGACGATCGCTATGTGGCAGTCGGTGCGAAGAGGGGAAGAGAACAATATTTTCCCGTATCAGGAAGACGCGGATGTGATGTTCAATTCAGCTCTTCTTTATGAGCTGGCAGTTCTGAAAGCTTATGCAGAACCGATCCTGTTTGGAATTGAGAAGGACTGTCCCGAATATCAGGAGGCGAAGAGACTGCTCAAATTCCTGGATTATTTCGTGGGAATCGGAAGTGAGTATGTTCCGCAGAATTCGATTTTGAGGGAATTTATTGGAGGCGGATGTTTCGATTTGTAGAATGTTGAAGCTGGCCTCATGGTGAGAGAACGATATAGATTATAGAGGCAGTTTGAATCCGTTCCGCTGTTTTTTAGTGTGATCCATCGTCAGAAATAAGAAATAAATAAAAGAAGAGCTCCTGGGAGAATGAATAACTTTGTTCTCTCAGGAGCTCTTTTGGGTTTGACCGGAAAATATACATGGAAAATTCTTCCATAAAGAGAGTATTATGTGTCGGGGTATAGGATCACTTACCTATATTTATCAGAGTAACATATCTTCAGGCACAGGCGCTGTGAAATGCATTTCTTCGCCTGTGATTGGGTGCCGGAAACGCAGATGATGTGAGTGAAGTGCCTGACGGCTGATATGGCTGTAATCCGGATTATAGAGAAAATCTCCCGGAAGCGGATGGCCGATGTAATTCATGTGCACCCGGATCTGATGAGTGCGTCCGGTATCCAGCTTTAAGGCAACCAGAGAGTAGACCGGATCTGTATCTGTAATGGAAAGCCTGCGGTAATGGGTGCAGGCGTATTCACCATGTTTAAAATCGACCATGCGCTCGATGGTAGAACCCTCTTTTCTGGCAATTGGAGCAGTGATGGTTCCGTCTTCCGGGATGATTCCCGTGGCAAGTGCCAGATATTCCCGGTGGATTTCCCGGCGTGCCATCATGGCAGAGAGGAGAGAGGCACTGTAAAGATGCCGGGCAATGATCAGAAGACCGGTGGTGTCCCGGTCAAGCCGGTTAATGCAACGGTATACAAAAGGCTCGCCTTTCTCTTTGAAATACCATGCGCAGGCATTGGCAAGTGTGTTGTCATAATTTCCCTGGGAAGGGTGAATTGGCATTCCGGCAGGTTTATTGATGACCAGCAGGTCCGGATCTTCATATACGATCGAAAGAGGCAGATCTGACGGAACAATATTTTCGGAGAATTTTGTTTCGGTAATCCGGATGGCAAGCTGGTCGCCGGGAGTAAGAAGGGTGCGTGCCAGTACCGGGTCCCCGTTCAGACGGATTCCTTCCGTATCCTCTTTGATTGCCCGGATCAGAGAAGAAGAATATCCATGAGCTTTTAAAAACTCATGGATATTGGAAGTTTTCTGTTCGGTTATTGTATAATTCAGAATTCTTTCCCACATTACTTTGATTTCACTTCCCGCCATAATTCATTGTAGACAACATCGTTTTTATCTCCAAGGAATTTGAAGGTCTCACATCCAGAGAGCTCGCTTGCATCCGGGAATGCAATCTTGCTGTTGCGGATGGACTCGTCTTCAATCAGTTCCCGTGCTGCTTCATTTGGAGTCGAGTAGGTGATGTACTCAAAGTTCTTCAGTGCGATGTCCGGACGGCAGAGGAAGTTGATGAACTTTTCTGCATTTTCCTTATGCTCTGCATTCTTCGGAATTACCCAGGAGTCGATCCAGATATTGGATCCTTCTTTCGGGATCACGTATTCCAGGTTTGGATTTTCTTTCTGTGTGTAAATGGCTTCACCGGAGTAAATAACACCGATGGCTGCTTCATTTCCGATCATCTTGTCACGCACCTGGTCAACGACGTATGCCTGAACCAGTGGTTTCTGTTTGATCAGAAGATTCTTCGCTTCGTTCAGCTCGTCCAGGTCGGTTGAGTTCAGGGAATATCCAAGATATTTTAAGGTAACACCGAATGCATCGCGGACGCTGTCCTGCATCAGAATGCTGTCCTTGTACTTTGGATCCCAGAGAACAGACCAGGAATCAATTGGTTCGTCTACCATGGTTTTGTTGTAAAGGATTCCGACAGTTCCCCAGCAATAAGGAACAGAGTATTTATTTTCTGGGTCAAATGCCTTGGACTGATCCATGTAAGTCTGTCCGATGTTTTTGATATTTGAAACATTGTCCCAGTTGATCTCGGCGAGGAGATCATTCTCGATCATACGCTGGATCATATAGTCAGAAGGGCAGACCACATCATAGGAAATGGCGCCGGACTGCACCTTCGGGTACATGATCTCATTGGTTTCGTATTCTTCATAAACTACCTGGATACCGGTTTCTTCTTCGAAGATATCCAGGACATCCGGGTCCAGATATTCGCCCCAGTTGTAGACAATTACCTTTTCGGAGCCGGAAATCTTTGTCTTTGAATTGTAGAAAAATCCTCCGGCTGTAATGACGATCACGAGCAGTGCCGGTACGACACGTGTTACGACGAGACGCATCGTGTGGCGTGCACGGGATGGCTTGCGGATCGTGCCGTCTTTTTCGTGAACTTCTTTTTCCGGTTTTAAATTGACCAGGAAGAGAAGGAAGAGCACCGTTACAAACATGATCGTTGAGAGTGCGTAAATTTCCGGACGGATTCCTTTTCGTACTTCACTGTAAATTTTGGTGGACAGGGTATCGATTCCAGGTCCTTTGGTAAAGTGGGTGATCACAAAATCATCCAACGACATGGTAAATGCAAGCAGGAAACCGGAAAGAATTCCTGGAAGGATATCCGGAAATACGACTTTGAAAAAAGCGTAGATCGGAGAAGCACCCAGATCCAGTGCAGCTTCATAGGTCCGCCGGTTGGTCTGCTTTAGTTTTGGCATGACACTTAGGATGACATACGGGATATTAAAGGTTATATGTGCAATCAGGATTGTCGAAAATCCCATGTTCATACGGAATGCGATAAACAACAGCATCATAGATACACCAGTCACAATGTCTGCGTTCAGCATCGGAATGTTGGTGACACCCAGCATAAAGGTACGAAACTTGCGGTTCATACTCTGGATTCCAATGGAAGCCAAAGTTCCAATCACGGTTGCAATCAGCGCAGAAAGAAGTGCGATGATCAGGGTGTTGTATAAGGTGCTCATGATCGCTTCATCCTGGAAAAGGGATACATACCATTTTCCGGTAAATCCGCCCCATTTGGCACGGGTTCTGGAACTGTTAAAGGACAGAACCATCAGTGTCATGATCGGAGCATAGAGGAAGATCACGATCAGCAGTAAATATAAATTCTGTAATTTCTTTTTCATTAGAATGCTGTGCCCTCCCCGTCTTTATCGTATTTGGCGATCAGAGCCATACTTGCAATGATGAAGATCATCAGGACAAGTGAAAGTCCACTTCCTACATGCCAGTTGCTTCCCTGTTGGAATTCCTGTTCGATGACATTTCCGATCAGAAGGATCTTGCTTCCACCGAGGAGGTTGGAAATGACGAAGGTTGTAAGTGCAGGTACAAATACCATAGTGATTCCACTGATGATACCCGGAACACTAAGCGGAAGGATGATCTTGGTAAATGTCTGGATATTTCCGGCACCGAGATCTCTGGCTGCGGAAATAACATCTTTGTCAATCTTTACAAGTACATTGTAAATCGGCAGCACCATGAACGGCAGGAAGTTGTAGACCATACCGAGGATGATCGCTGTCGGTGTGTTGATAATGTTCCATGAAGGCAGCCCGAAGAAATGGAGAACGGAGTTGATGACACCGTTTTTCTCCAGGAGGTTCTGCCATGCAAGAGTTCTGAGCAGAAAGTTCATCCACATCGGAAGGATGAAAACAAGTACTACGAAGCTGGACTGGTTTACATTTCTTCCGACAAGGATCATTGCCAGAGGATAGGCAAGGATCAGGCAGATCACTGTGCTGACAAATGCAAGCAGAAGTGCAAGCCCCAGAGCCTTTAAATTCTCAGGTGTTGTGATTTTGGCAAGGTTCATCCAGGTGAATTTTCCGTCATTGTCAGTCAGACCATAATAGAAGATCATGATCAGAGGAATGACAATGAAAGAAACTGCCCAGAAAAGGTATGGTCCAGCCAGGAGACGTTTGCTATTCTTCAATTCCTACAGCCTCCTCATCTTCAGATTCCGGTTTTTTCATGATCTGAATATCAAACGGGTCAACATGGATTCCAACCTCAGTGCCAACCGGAAACATATCGGTGCTGTGTACCAGCCATTCATAGTTGTTGGCAAGGACTTCCATTTCATAGTGGACTCCTTTGAAAATCAGATGGGTAACGACACCCTTTAATGTGCCTTCTTCTGGTTTTACAAGATCGATGTCCTCCGGACGGATGACCGCATCGACCGGTTTGTTGGTTCCGAATCCGGTATCCACACACGGGAATTCGGCACCGACAATATTGACCAGCTTATCGCGTACCATGATGGCATTGAAAATGTTGCTATCGCCAATGAAGTCGGCTACGAAAGCATTTTCCGGCTCGTTGTAGATATCTTCCGGTGTACCGATCTGCTGGATGTATCCCTGATTCATGACAACAATCGTGTCAGACATGGTGAGGGCTTCTTCCTGATCGTGGGTAACGTAGATAAATGTAATTCCCAGCTCATTTTTTAAACGGATCAGTTCATACTGCATGTCCTGGCGGAGCTTTAAATCCAGGGCGCCGAGAGGTTCATCCAGAAGAAGAACTTTTGGTTCATTTACAATGGCGCGGGCGATGGCAATACGCTGCTGCTGCCCCCCACTTAAAGAATCCGGATAACGGTTCTGGTAACCTTCCAGATTGACCAGTTTTAATGCATAATGAATCTTATCATCGATGTAAGATTTTGATTTCCCTTTGATCTTCAGACCAAAAGCAATATTTTCAGCAATGGTCATATGGGTGAAAAGCGCATATTTCTGGAAAACAGTGTTGAGCTGTCGTTTATTCGGTGCAAGGGATGTAATGTCCTTTCCATCGAAAATTACTTTTCCGGAGTCCGGATTTTCGAATCCGCCGAGGATACGCAGAAGCGTTGTCTTTCCGCAGCCGCTAGGTCCTAAAAGTGTGAGAAATTCATTTTCTCTGATATAAAGGTTCAGGTCGTCCAGAACCAGATTGTCTCCATATGATTTGGAAACACCAACAATGTCAATCAGTTTGTTTGGCATATGTATAATCCTCCTGTGTACTTAAAAACTTGGGGGAGTGCTGACCCAGATCAGGCGTGCCCCGGAAGAAGACGATGCTTCTATATAATGCTTTGCGTGGGGAGTAAAATAAAAGGATTCTCCCTTTTTAGCTTTGTAGACCTTATTGCCTACGTGGATTTTGACGGAACCCTGAAGCACGTATCCGAATTCCTCACCTTCGTGTGGAAGATCCGGGTAGGTTGCACCGCCCGGAGCCAGGGTAAGACGGATCGGTTCCATCATATTGCGCTGGGCATTCGGAATGATCCATTCAATCGTATTCTTCAGATCAGTATCCTTTTTTTCAAAATAATCCTCATCACCGAAGACAACCTGTTCTTCCTCGTCATCGCTGAAAAATTCATTCAGATTGGTGCCGAGACACTGTAAAATATCAACCAGTGTGGCGATAGAAGGAGAAGTAAGATCCCGTTCCAGCTGGGAAATGAATCCCTTCGAAAGCTCACTCCGGTCTGCAAGTTCTTCCTGGGTAAGATTTTTCGCAATACGGAGCTCCCTTACTTTCTGTCCGATGTTCATAAATAGCTCCTTTCTGTAAATTGTTTGTAAAAATAAAAATAAACCTAGAGTTTAGTATTTCTATACACACGACAAGGTTTATTATACTATAGTTTAGAGAAAAAGCAACCGTTTTATAAGGAAAATGGATACTTTTTTGAAAAATAAAAAACGGGTAAGAATTGACTAATTTTAGTTAATTAAAAAAAGTTTGATTTGTTTAGTAAAGGCTGTAGCTTTACAGATGATTCTGTTATGACAATAGCAGTTGGAGAAGCTCTTCTTGCAGTCGGAACGGAAGCTACAGTAAAGAAAATAGAAGAAGCGGTAGTAACTAACATGCAGGATTGGGGAAAAAGATATCCATATGCAGGTTATGGTGGAAGATTCAGGTATTGGTTTAGAGAAAGAAATCCTAAGCCATACGGAAGTTATGGGAATGGTTCTGCCATGAGAGTGTCAGCGGCGGGATGTGGTGCTAGAATAGTGTTTGGTGAAAAGAGGGAATAGTGGTATAATTCTATTGTAGTAGATTTTAGATATAAAAAGAAATGGAGAGGCACTAGTGCAGATATTTGTAGATGCAGATGCATGTCCGGTAGTAGATATTATCGAGACAATAGCAGAGAAATATAATATTCCAACTACATTGCTGTGTGATACAAATCATATTTTGTATTCTGATTATAGCGAAGTGATTGTAGTAGGGGCAGGAGCAGATGCAGTAGATTATAAACTGATCAGTATCTGCCATAAAGGAGATATTGTCGTATCACAGGACTATGGTGTTGCAGCAATGGCACTAGGAAAAGGTGCATATGCCATTCATCAATCGGGCAAATGGTACACGAATGACAATATTGAACAGATGCTCATGGAACGTCATTTGAATAAAAAAGCCAGAAGAAGTTCCCATAAGAATCATATCAAGGGACCGAAAAAACGAACAGAAGAAGATGATGTAAGGTTTGCACAGTCTTTTGAAAAAATGCTCATGATGGTACAGGAGAAATTTCAAAAGAATACTAAAACAATGGAGACAGGCAGAAAGGAAAACAAATGAGAAAAGCAATCGTATACGCATCTGTACATCATGGAAATACAGAAAAACTAGTAAAGGGCATAGCAGAAGAATGCCAGGTCGATTTGATTGATGCTGTAAAACAGCCAGATGTAGATCTGAGCAGTTATGATATGATTGGATTTGCATCAGGAATCTATTTTTCAAAATTTCATCAGTCGATATTGGGATTTGCAGAGAAGAATCTACCGGACGATAAAAAGGTATTTCTGATCTGTACTTATGGTGGAAGTGCGAATTATAAATCCATAGAGCAGATTTTGGACGAGAAGCGTTCTAAAGTGATAGGAAAATTCGGATGCAAGGGTTATGACACATTTGGTCCATTTAAACTGATGGGTGGTATTGCAAAAGGACATCCGGATGAGGAAGATATAAAAAATACAGTTGAGTTTGTAAAAGGATTATAAGTAGCCCGCAAATAAAAAGTCAAGGTTAAATGGTTGCTTTTTTGTTTGAGTTTCTGTTTGAGTTTCTAAACTTTTATGTGACAAACGTAGCTGTCTGTGATATTATTAAGATAATATAAGCGAAAAAGACTTTTGCGGAAACGAAAGTATCTTCAAATTTTATTTTACGAATGTACTTCCTATAATAAAACTAATTACTTGCAAAATTGATAACTAATATTTTTTCTGCTATTACAGGTACAATAAGAACATGTAATAACAGAAATGAGGTATAGTTACTTGCAGATAGAGAAGTATATCGCAGATGAAATAACATCTTTATGTGAGAAGCGTGATATCAGTAAACACAGATTATCGCAGCTGCCGGGAATTTCCCAGTCGTCACTGAGAGAATCATGACGTAGGAAACAGTAATGTCAATGCTGCGTGGACTTTGGAAGTAGGAGAACAGTTCGAGTATATGTATCGGCTGTTCTTTTTTTATTTTTCAGCGTTAAAGCGGTGAGGTTTTTCTTATGCACGATAGATTGTGGGAGTATAATAACATCAATGTTTTTGCATAAGTTTAAAAACTATAATAGGATGATCGGCAAACCAGATGAAAATCTGGGACGCAAAGCTACAGGGCCTGTAAAATGGCAGCCAGTTGCATGAAATGAGATGCACTGTCTGTAGGACAGTGTTTTTTTATTTCATAGATATATGAAAAAAACGAAAAGGATAGTTAGGAATAGGCGGAAAATGAAAGGGAAAAGAGTGATTGCAGGCATTCTGCTTGCGGAAATTTTAGCAGTCACCCTGGCAGGGTGTAAAAACATAGATAACACCAGAGAAGAAACAGAAAAGCCGGTCATTACACTCGGCAGCGATAACTACCCACCATACAATTATTTGAATGAGGATGGTGTACCTACGGGCATAGATGTAGAACTTGCTACAGAAGCTTTCAAAAGAATGGGATATCAGGTGGATGTTGTCCAGATCAACTGGGAGAAGAAAAAAGAATTGGTAGAAAGCGGAGAGATTGACTGTATCATGGGCTGCTTTTCCATGGAAGGACGCCTTGATGATTACCGCTGGGCAGGACCATACATAGCAAGTCGACAGGTGGTAGCCGTAAACGAGAGCAGCGATATCTATAAGTTGAGTGATCTGGAGGGAAAGAATCTGGCTGTCCAGTCCACAACCAAACCGGAAGGTATCTTTCTGGACAGGATGGATGAGAGAATCCCAAAACTGGGCAATCTGATCAGTCTTGGACACCGGGAACTGATCTATACGTTTCTGGGAAAAAGGTATGTGGATGCAGTTGCCGCACATGAGGAATCTGTTGTCCAGTATATGAAGGATTATGATACAAGCTTCCGTATCCTGGAAGAGTCTCTGATGATCACCGGAATAGGTGTTGCTTTTGCAAAAGATGATGACAGAGGAATCTGTGAGCAGATGGAACAGACATTGGAAGAAATGCGCCAGGATGGCACATCCCTGAAAATCATTGAAAAATATCTGGATGATCCCCAGAAGTATCTGGAGGTGGATGATCTTGGATATTAAGAAAAAAGAAAAACGAATCCAGCTGCTCGGCGGTTTGCTTGGAATCTGTGTGGTGGTAGTCTCCCTGTTTTATTTCTTCCACGCAGAAAAAGCGGAAGCAGAGAAAAGAATGGTGGAGATTGTAAATTATGTGAAAGTGCAGTGTTCCACCTACACCCATTATAATGAATCATCGGAATCCAAAAGTCTCCTCCGTGCCATTGAAAGTGCCAGACAGATGAGTACAAATATTAAAACGGAAACAGAAAACGGCGGGCAGCTAAGCTGGGATTTTCTGAAGGGAAATCTGCAGACTCTCTGGGTGGATGGTATCCTTGTATTGGATGCAGATGGAAAGACGGACTGTGAATACAGCACAGATGAGTCTTTGACTAATGAGATTACGGAGTATCTGCAAAAAGACATCATCATGGATTTTGCCGGATATGAAGAAAGAAGCTATTCGGAACGGTTTACCAGGGAAGATGGGTCACATATCGATATTGCAGCCTGTGCCAGAAAAGATGCACCGGGCATCGTCGCAATCTACTATTACACTTCTCCTGAATTTGCCAGAAACTATACACTGACGATACAGGGGCTTTTAAACGGTTATAGTACTCAGAAAGATGGAACGATTCTTGTTGCAGACAATGGGACAGTTGTTGCCTGCAATGATGAGAGCCTGTTGGGGCAGAATACAGCTGACAACGAAGTGGTTCAGGCAATGAAAAAGCATACAGACAGTCAACATATCTATCATTTTAAGAAAGAAGGAATCGGATGTTACGGAATCATGCTGAAGCAGCGTGATTATTATATCTATGCATATCTTCCTGATACGGAAGTATTCCACAACCTTCCATTAAATGTGATGAGTGTTATTTTTCTTTATTTTTTGATGTTCGGTTTATTCTGGTTCTGGACATATAAAACCAATCTGACACATCAGAAACTGGAACAGGAAAAAGATGAAAAATATAAAGCAGAACTTCTGATAGCTGCAAAAAAGGCAGAAGCCGCCAATGAGGCAAAAACAGAGTTTCTTCAGCGAATGAGCCATGATATCCGGACTCCGATTAATGGAATTTGCGGCGTGCTCAATGTGGCAGATCATTATGCAGACGATATGAAAAAACAGACGGAATGCAGGGCAAAAGTCAAAGAGGCCTCTCATCTGCTTCTGGAACTGGTAAACGATGTCCTGGATATGAGTAAGCTGGAGTCAGATGAAGTGATTCTGGAAGAAATACCATTCAATCTGAGCGGTATTTTCAGGGAAGTATTTGTTGTGATCGAACAGATTGCAGCAGAACAGAATATTCGGATTGCGTGGGAGAAAAAAGAAATCATACACCGGAATCTTATCGGAAGTCCGGGGTATGTGAAACGTGTGATGATGAATATTCTGTCGAATGCGGTGAAATATAACAGAGAAAACGGACATATTTATATCAGCTGCGTAGAAATTCCATCCGAACAGCCAGGAATGACAACAATGGAATTTGTCTGCAGGGATACAGGAATCGGAATGACTGAGGAGTTCCAGAAATGTGTGTTTGAACCATTTGCACAGGAACACACAGGAAGCCGAACAAAATTTGCAGGAACAGGTCTGGGAATGTCGATTTCAAAGAAGCTGGTCGAAAAAATGGGCGGAACGATTACCTTTGAAAGTGAAGAAGGTGCAGGAACCACATTTGTGATCCGGATTCCGTTTAAAATAGATCTGGATGTGGATAAATCTAAAGAACAGAAAGATTTATCAGAAAAAACGATAAAGGGGCTGCACATTCTTCTGGCGGAAGATAATGAGCTGAACATGGAAATTGCAGAATTTATGTTTCAGAATGAAGGCGCTGAAGTGACCAAAGCATGGAATGGACTGGAGGCTGTTGAAATATTTGAAAAAAGCAGACCTGGTGAATTTGATGTGATTTTGATGGATATCATGATGCCAGTCATGAATGGTTATAATGCCACAAAGAGGATCCGTTCTATGGACAGAGAGGATGCTAAGGAAATACCGATCATTGCAATGACAGCAAATGCATTCACAGAGGACAGAATAAGAGCAAAAGAAGCAGGGATGGATGAGCATATTTCCAAGCCTGTTGATGGGAATTTACTGGTAAAGGTAATTCATGAATTGTTGAACTAGCGGAAAATAATTTCAAATGGGAGATTCGTAATGAAAAAGAAAAAATGGAACAGAGTTTTGGCTGTACTCTTAATGATGGTGATGAGCATATCGCTTCTGTCAGGCTGTGGCAGCAAAAATGCGGAAAAAGAAGATGCAGAAACCAATGAACTGAACAGTGGCATGAATTCCATTGATTACAATGCAATTTCAGGTCAGTTAACTATAATTATGGTCGCCTTTAAAGAAGGATGGATACATCGGGATCATTGGATATTTTGACAGTTAAGTTTTTTTAAAGAGAGGGTAGCGTATGGATGATTTTAAAAAACTCACAGAACAACTTTTGAAAATATATATTAATGCCGGATCAGTAAATAATCTTGGTATAGAAAATTATTTTGATGAAAATATCAGTCTGATTGGAACTGGGAAACATGAGTTATTCACGAATCTGCATGAGTTTTTAGAATCATTCAAATTTGATGTAAAACGAAGAGGAAAAATCAGACTCGAAGTAAGAAATTTACATCAGGAAGAAGAAAGACTTGATGATGACCATGTTCTTGCACATGGAACAGTAGATTTTACTGGTCTGTTTAAAGATGGTTCAATCTGTTTTAAAATGGAGACAAGATTTACGATTATCTATAAGTGGACGAATGAAAAATGGCTGGTTCAGCATCTGCATCATTCAACACCGGATCTGGAACAGATGGACGGTGAAGAGTTCCCTCTCGCATTGGGGAAGCAGGTCAAAAAAACCCGGCAGGCCCTTCATGCATTAGGTACTGCTTATTATCATATCTCAAGGCTGAACTTAAAAACAAAGAAGATAGAACTTGTCAAAAGATCTCGAGAAATGGATATGGGTATTAAAGAGAATACTTCAGATTGGGATCCTCAGTTCAAGATTATCGAAGATATTATAGCAGAACCATTTGTGCAGAAGTATATGGAATTTTTTGACATACAAACCATGGCGGCACGTCTTCATAATAAAGAATCTATGTCTTCCGAATTCAAAAAGAAGGATGGATCATGGTTTCTTTCCATGGTTGTTCCTCAGAGTTATGATAAAAATGGAAATGTGACATCCGTGTTGTTTGCAAATAGAGATGTGACAGATGAAAAATTGAGGGAATTAAAACAAGAGGAAGAATTGCGGGAAGCTAAATTAAAAGCGGAATGTGCAAACAAAGCAAAATCATCATTTCTGTTAAATATGTCTCATGATATCAGAACTCCTATGAATGCAATCATTGGTTATGCAGAACTGGCATCCAGACATTTGCAGGAAACAGATAAGCTTGGCAGATATCTTGAAGAAATCCAAATATGCGGAAAAGAACTTTTGTCGATGCTTGGTAATGTTTTAGATCTTGCAAGAATTGAGAATAATAAGGTTGAGATGGAATACACTGTTTCAAATGTCCATGAGTGCTTTGAAAATTGTGTCATTATGTTCCAACAACAGGCAGAAAGTAAAAATCAGACGATCTCTTTGACAGAACAAATCATGTATCCGTATGTGTATATGGATGAACCTCACCTGTCAGAAGTCTGTCTTAATATAATAAGCAATGCAATAAAGTATACAAATACAGGAGGTTGGATATCCTGTAATGTTGTACAGAAATCCTGTGAAAAAGAAGACTGGTGCAATATGATCATTAGTATTACCGATAATGGAATAGGTATGTCTGAAGAATTCCAAAAGCGTGTTTTTGAAACTTTTGAAAGAGAACGTAACACTACATCCAGTCATATTGAGGGCAGCGGCATCGGAATGGGCATTACCAAAAAGCTTGTAGAGCTCATGGATGGCACAATAGAAGTGAAAAGTAAGCAGGGTAAAGGTTCCACATTTACAGTAACTATTCCTTGCAGAAAAGCGTCAGAAGACGATTCTCTGGTGAAAAAAAACAGTAATTTGCGCAATAAGAATTGTTTGAACGGTGTTCGGATCTTACTGGTCGAAGATAATGAGATCAACACTGAAATCGCAACGGAATTATTGACGGAAGAAGGATGTATTGTTGAGACTGCCAATGATGGTGTTGCATGTATTGACATGATTGAAAAGGCTGATGCTGATTATTACAAGATGATCCTTATGGATATCCAGATGCCGGTTATGAATGGATATGATGCTACATTAGCTATCCGAAAGATGAAGGATACGAAAAAAGCCAGGATCCCTATTATTGCGATGACTGCCAATGCTTTCGCAGAAGATGCACAAAAGGGTCTTTCTGTTGGAATGAATGCTCATGTTGCAAAGCCTGTTGATATGAATATTCTTGTCCCAACCATGCTGAAATTTTTGGGTTTGTGACGTGTAATAATCTGGTGATTTAAGGAGAAAAGAACAATGTACAAAAGTAGAAAAAAATCAGACGCTTGCCGGATAAGGATAAAGCATGCATACCTATCATTGCAATGACAGCAAATGCATTTGAAGAAGATAAGCGAGATGTTCTTGCAGTTGGTATGAATGGTCATATCGCAAAACCCATTGAGCTTGACAAACTGCTGTCGATGTTAGCGGAAGTAATAAGGCAACAAGAAAATTGCTGATTTCATGTTATACTGAATGGAGTGTCATTTTGGAAAATATGGAAAAGCAGGGAGAGATGCATTGTGATACAGAAATCGTAATTCTGATAGGAACGTCAGAGTATATTTTCAAGATGTTATTGGAGAATGGAATCGGTTATAAAAAGCCACCTGACTGAGGTGGCTTTTTGTGTGTCAGAAATTATTTCAAAGCCCAGAAAGTTATTATAAAAAATAAGGAGGAACTCTATGGAACAGAAGTCTGACGGTACAATAGCAGATAAAACATACAAAATATACATGAAGTTTTATCTTGGAAATAGATATCAAAATAAGGCCACCACATCAGTGCCGTAGAAGCTTTTGAGTTTGTCCATTCGGGCACTCATGTTGGTGAAGAGCAGATCGAGGATCGTGATTGCGGCCATGGATTCTACGACTACGACGGCGCGTGGGACGATGACCGGGTCGTGACGTCCTTTAATGATCATTTCGGTGTTTTCTCCATCTTTGGTGACGGTGGACTGTGGCTGTGAAATGGACGGAGTCGGCTTTACTGCCGCGCGGAAGATGATCTTGCTTCCGTCACTCATACCGCCGAGGACACCGCCTGCATGGTTGGTGTCTTTGGTGATCCTTCCATCTTTTGTATGGAAGGAATCATTGTTGATACTTCCTTTTGTATCTGCAGCTTTAAAGCCGTCACCGATCTCAAAGCCTTTGACTGCTCCGATGGACAGCATTGCTTTGGCAAGATTGGCGTCCAGTTTTTCAAATACGGTATCACCGATTCCTACCGGCATACCGGTAACAACACATTCAATGATGCCTCCTGAAGAATCCTGATTTTTAATACATTCTTCCAGATAGGCAGATGCTTTTTGGGCATATGCGTTGCTTGGCATATAAATCGGGTTCTGGAAAACCTCTTCCGGATGGTATTCATTTTCCGGAACAGATACCGGACCGATTGCTTTCGTATAAGCATGTACTTCAATGCC
Organism: Coprococcus sp. TM115-187; assembly: GCF_027679115.1. Classification (NCBI taxonomy): domain Bacteria; kingdom Bacillati; phylum Bacillota; class Clostridia; order Lachnospirales; family Lachnospiraceae; genus Coprococcus; species Coprococcus sp. TM115-187. The sequence continues at coordinate 39,179 of NZ_JAQEKS010000017.1, forward strand.
AAGTTCTTTCAAAATCTTAGCAGCAACTGCACCTGCTGCAACTCTGGCAGTAGTTTCTCTTCCGGAAGAGCGTCCCCCTCCTCTGTAATCACGGAAACCATACTTTTCATCAAATGTATAATCTGCGTGTCCCGGCCTGTATGTGTTCATAATATTTCCGTAATCACGGGAACGCTGATCCTGGTTCTGTACGAGAATTGAAATCGGAGTTCCGGTCGTCCGGCCTTCAAATACGCCGGACCAGATCTGTGCCATATCACTTTCCTTACGTCCGGTTGTAAACTGGCTTTGTCCGGGTTTTCTTCTATCCAGATAAACCTGGATATCCTCCTCTGAAAGAGAAAGCCCTGCCGGACACCCGTCAATCACAACACCGATCCCCTTTCCGTGCGATTCCCCCCATGTAGAAATCTGAAACAATCTTCCATAAATAGATCCTGCCATACTATATACCATCCTTTCTGTAAGCTTTTATTTATAAAGAATTAATTTGTGAATCAGTCAAAACGAAAAAACGAACAATAAAACAGAAGAGCCCTTGCGCGATGGGATTTGAAACATTTCGTTTATTCTATTTGTCATCACAACGCAAATCATTCATTTCCCCAAAATCACCTCATTATTATAATAGAAGATTCCCATCCCAACAAGTGATAAAAATATGAAAGTTAAAGTTATGTATTGTATTTACACGCTCCTTCGTATTATAATGACTACATATTGAGTGAAAAAAGGAAGTCAATAGTATAAATGAGTGAAAAGAGTATGAATGAAAAAAACGAAAGAAATCTTGACAGCACAGTAGATGAAATCATGGAAGAGATCAGAGAGCAGACTGTAAGTGAGGTGAAGGACATCAATGAAAAAGAACAGAAAAGCGAAGAAAGACCGCGGAAAAAGAAAGTCACTAAAACAAAACGTCCTTCAGGCCATCACGTATCTGGCGATGGTGTGGATCATAAAGCAGCCTCAGACAAAGATCGACCGGTTAAGAAAAAGGCTCCGCGCCGGAAAAAGAAAGTAGTTCGTGAAGAGACCGGGCTTCTGGATCTGGAAGGAGCAGAAGAATGGCGGGATGAAGAAGAGACAGCAGTACCACCGGTTATTAAAAGTGCAGATATTTTAAGCAGTGGAGATGCAGAAGCATTCAATCCGGATGAGGAAGAAATTTTTGATGATTCTTTCTTTGATGAAGAAGAGGAAAAGCCGCATAGAAGAACTAAACGGGAGAAAAAGCAAGGCTCAGAAAAGTCCGGTAAAGTGGTTAAAATTGTAGTTGGTGCTGTGGTTGGAGTGGCAGCGGTTGTTTACCTTGGATTTTCCGTATATTTCATGAATCATTTTTATTTTAATACGAAGATCAACGATGTGAACTTCTCCGGAAAATCAGTTTCGGCAGTAGAGTCATATATGAAGAGTCAGGTAGATGGATATGTTCTCACGATGAAGGAATCAGACGGAACAGAAGAGAAGATTGCCGGAACAGATATTTCTCTTGCGTACAAAGCAGGAGATGAACTGCAGAAGCTCGTAAAAGAGCAGAATGCATTTCTGTGGCCAGTCTGCCTTGGAAAGACACAGACAATTACGGCATCAGTCGGTGTTACATATGACGAAAACCAGCTGGATACCCTGATTAACGGTCTCGAGTGTATGCAGGCAGATCAGCAGGTTGAACCGGTAAATGCACATCCGGAGTATGACGGCAATTCGTATGTAGTCAAAGCTGGGGAGACCGGAAGTAAGATTGATACCGAGAATTTCAAAAAGGTAGTGAAAGAATCAATCGAAGGTTTCAAAAGCGAGATTGACATGACTGCTGAAGACTGCTATGTAGAACCAAAATACACAATCGAGTCAGAAGAAGTGAAGAAAGCATGTGACGATATGAATAAGTATCTGAAGGCAAGTATCACTTATAACTTTGGCTCGAATACAGAAGTTGTAGATAAAGATCTGATTTCCCAGTGGGTAACGGTAGATGATAACATGGCAGTTACCTTTAACAGTGATGCAGTCGTGAAATATGTACAACAGCTGGAGAGTAAGTATGACACTTACCAGACAAAGAGAACATTTACAACCGGAGGCGGCAACAGTGCAACGGTTGAAGGTGGAGACTATGGATGGATCATTGATGAAGCTGCCGAGATTGCAGCCCTTGAAGCGAATATCCGCAATGGAGAGACTGTGACGAGAGAGGCAAATTATTCACAGACTGCAGCAAGTCATGACGGAGCAGACTGGGGGAATACTTATGTTGAAGTCGATCTGACAAACCAGTATCTGTATCTTTTTGTAAATGGTGCAATTGTGACACAGGGACCAATTGTTACCGGTAAGCCAAGCAGAGGAGATGCCACACCGCAGGGAGTGTATATTCTGAAATACAAAGAAAAGGATACAACCCTTCGTGGACCAAAGAAGGAAGACGGAAGTTACGAATGGGAATCACCGGTTACTTACTGGATGCCGTTTAACGGTGGAATCGGACTGCACGATGCACCGTGGCAGACGAATTTTGGTGGGGACTGGTACCTGGAACATGGGTCACGCGGATGTGTCAACTTGCAGTATGATGTTGCAGAGACGGTGTTCAACAATGTAGATTCCGGAACACCGGTTGTATGTCATTACTAAATTTATGAGAGAGGTTATTTTTATGTATGAACTGATAAAAAGGGACGGTCGCGCCAAGCGCGGCCGCTTCCATACCGTACACGGAGTGATCGAGACTCCTGTATTTATGAATGTAGGAACAATTGCAGCGATCAAAGGGGCTGTTTCTACTGCAGATCTTGAAGAAATCGGAACACAGGTGGAACTGTCTAATACTTATCATTTGCATGTGCGTCCGGGAGATCAGGTAGTGAAAAAGCTTGGCGGATTGCACAAATTTATGGCCTGGGACAAGCCGATCCTTACTGATTCCGGTGGATTCCAGGTGTTTTCTCTTGCCGGACTCAGAAAGATTAAGGAAGAGGGTGTATACTTCAATTCCCATATTGACGGAAGAAAGATTTTTATGGGACCGGAAGAGAGTATGCAGATTCAGTCGAATCTGGCGTCTACGATCGCGATGGCATTTGATGAATGTCCGTCCAGTGTAGCGGAAAGGAAATATATGCAGGCATCGGTAGAGCGTACAACGAGATGGCTTGCAAGATGTAAAGAAGAGATGGCAAGACTCAATTCTCTTGATGATACGATCAACAAACATCAGATGCTTTTCGGAATCAATCAGGGGGGTGTCTATGAAGATATCCGTATTGAGCATGCACAGCAGATTGCAGAGATGGATCTGGATGGATACGCAGTCGGCGGACTCGCAGTTGGTGAGACACATGAAGAGATGTACCGGATCCTGGATGCAGTAGTTCCTTGTCTTCCGGTTGCCAAACCGACTTATCTGATGGGAGTCGGAACGCCGGCGAATATTCTGGAAGCGGTAGACAGAGGTGTGGATTTCTTTGACTGCGTATATCCAAGCCGTAACGGAAGACATGGTCATGTTTATACAAAGCATGGTAAGCTGAATCTGTTCAATGCAAAATTCGAACTGGATGAACGCCCGATCGAAGAAGGCTGTCAGTGCCCGGCCTGCCGCCGTTATTCAAGAGCTTATATCCGGCATCTGCTGAAAGCAAAAGAGATGCTTGGAATGCGGCTTTGCGTTCTCCACAATTTATATTATTATAATCATCTTATGGAAGATATCAGAGGAGCGATCGAAGAGGGAAGATATGCTCAGTTTAAGAAAGAGACACTGGCAAAAATGGAAGAAAAAGAAGATTAGGATAAAAAAATTCTAAAATGTCTTGATGAATGTCCTATTATTGTGTATGATGGTAACAGTGTCTATTTTAGCAGGAGGAAAGAAAAATGAATAATCCAATCGTACTTATTTTATTTTACGTTGTAATTATCGGAGGATTCTGGTGGTTACTGATGAGACCACAGAAAAAGGAACAGAAGAGAGTACAGCTTATGTTATCTGAACTGGCTGTAGGAGATACTGTTCTTACAACAAGCGGTTTTTACGGAGTTGTTATTGATATTACAGATGAAGACGTAATCGTTGAATTCGGAAGCAACAAGAACTGCCGTATCCCGATGCAGAAGTCTGCGATCATGCAGGTTGAAAAGCCGGAGAACAACTAAATCAATTTTTTTAAAAAAGTTGAAAAAAAGCATTGCATTTTATGTGCAATGCTTTTATAATACAATTATTGGAAACGTTACCGATACCGATACCGAAACCGTTACCGTAGAAAGATGTGAGGTGCATATTATGAGAACAAGCGGTGTATTACTGCCGGTGGCAAGTCTGCCATCAAAATATGGAATAGGTGCTTTTTCGAAAGAAGCATACGAGTTTGTAGATACACTTGAGAAGGCAGGTCAGAGCTACTGGCAGATCCTTCCGTTAGGTCCGACAGGGTATGGAGATTCGCCGTATCAGTCTTTCTCAACTTTTGCAGGAAATCCGTATTTTATAGACCTGGAAAAGCTGATAAAAAAGGGCTGGATTACAAAAGATGAATGTAAGGCATATGACTTTGGTGATAATGCGGGATATGTGGATTATGAAAAGATTTATAACTGCAGGTATGAGATCTTAAGAAAAGCATATGAAAGAAGCCAGATCGCAGATGATGCAGATTTTCAGAAGTTCTGTAAGGCGAATAAAGAATGGCTGGATGATTATGCGCTTTATACGGAGATCAAAGCTGCGAATGGTGGGAAAAGCTGGAGCGAATGGGAAGATGAATATCGTCTGAGAGATGAGCTTGCGCTGGAAAAATTCGCCAAAGAGAATCAGGAAGGGATCCTGTTCCAGAAGTTTATGCAGTATGAATTCGCAACACAGTGGAGTGCACTGAAAGCATATGCGAATGAAAAAGGGATTGAGATCATTGGTGATATCCCGATTTATGTAGCATTTGACAGCGCAGACAGCTGGTCGCATCCGGAACTGTTCCAGTTTGATGAGAACGGACTTCCGACTGGTGTTGCAGGGTGTCCGCCAGATGCATTTAGTGCAACCGGACAGCTTTGGGGCAATCCGCTTTATAAGTGGGAATATCATAAGGAGACCGGATATGCATGGTGGATGAAGAGAATCCGTCATTGTGTAGAACTTTATGACGTGATCCGAATTGATCATTTCCGTGGATTCGATGAATATTATTCCATTCCATACGGAGATCTGACAGCGGAATTCGGACATTGGGAAAAAGGACCGGGAATGGATATTTTCCGGACGGTAAAAGAGTCTCTGGGTGATGTGAAAATTATTGCAGAGGATCTTGGATTCCTGACAGACAGTGTGATCCGGATGGTGGAAGAGTCCGGATATCCGGGAATGAAAGTTCTGGAGTTTGCATTTGATTCCAGAGAGCCTAGCAATTATCTGCCGCACAATTATGATAAGAACTGCGTAGTATACACAGGAACCCATGACAATGAAACACTGGCAGGATGGTACAGAGAATTAAAAAAAGAAGATAAGAAGTTTGCGCTTCGCTATATGGGAAGAAAGAAACTCAGTATCAATGAAGCAGTATGGGAAATCATCCGTCTTGCGCAGTCGAGCGTGGCGGATACCTGTATCATTCCGATTCAGGATTATCTCTGCCTCGGTAATGAAGCGAGGATCAATCATCCGTCAACTCTTGGCGGCAACTGGATCTGGAGACTTCATAAGGATGAGATTTCAAAAAAACTCGTGAAGAAGATCCGCAGGATGACAGAACTTTATTGCAGAATCCCGGAGAAGACCGAAATGACCCTTAAGGCTGAAGATGCAGAGGACTTAGGAGAAGAAAAGAAATAAAATGGGAATGACGATTAAAGATATTGCGAGGAAGTGCGGGGTCGGAGTCAGCACCGTGTCCCGTGCGCTGAACAATCATCCGGATATCAATCCTGAAACCAAAAAGATGATTTTAAAGACGGTTGAAGAATCAAATTTTGTGCCAAATAACAGTGCAAGGAATCTGAAACGGACCGATTCGAAATCCATTGCGATTCTGGTAAAGGAGATTGATAATCCATTTTTCGCAACGATGATGCGGGTAATGGAAAAAAAGATCCGTAAACAGAAATATTCCTTTTTTATCCAGCATATGGGAAAGGATCAGGATGAGGTCGATACCGCACTGGAGCTGATCAAAGAAAAAAAGCTCAGAGGGATTATTTTCCTGGGTGGGGATTTCAGGAAGAACAAAGAGCGGATTGCAAAGATAAAGGTTCCGTTTGTTGTTAGTACGTCAGCATTTGATAAACTGCCGGAGAAATGTATCGCATCCTATGTATCGATCGACGACCGCGCGGAAAGCCGTAAGATTGTAGATCATCTGTGTGAGACCGGACACAAAAAGATTGCAATCCTTGCCTCGGATAAGAAAGATGAGAACATCGGAAAACTCAGACTGGAAGGTTACAGGGAAGCACTAAAAGCACATGGTCTGGAAGTCGATGAGGAAAGAATCTGTTATCTGGATGAAGAAGATACCACATATTCGATGGAAAACGGATATCGGATGATGAAAAAACTGCTGAAAAAAGAAACAGAATTTACCGCAGTATTTGCAATTTCCGATCTGATGGTGATTGGTGCATGCAAGGCGCTTCTGGAAGAAGGAAAAAGGATTCCGGAGGATGTGGCGGTTGCGGGATTTGACGGACTTGACTATACCGGATTTTATCAGCCGGCGATCACTACGATGGCGCAGCCGGTCGAAGAGATCGCGAGACAGTCCGTCGGGATCCTGTTTGACATGATAGAAACAAAGAAAAGCAAGGAAGGGAAATATCTTCCGGCAACACTGAAAGAAAGAGAATCAACTACAGGAGGTAGAAGAAAATGGAAGCAAGACTGACAGAGATTTTACAGGAAAAATTCCAGACAGGACTTGAACAGGCAACGAATGAACAGGTATATTATGCGCTGCTCACACTGACAAAGGAACGGATCAAAGAAGGACCGAAGAATGAAGGAAAGAGAAAACTCTATTATATTTCCGCAGAGTTTCTGATCGGAAAGCTTTTATCCAACAACTTGATCAACCTTGGAATTTATGATGAGACAGCAGAGGTGCTGGAAAAGCACGGGAAAAAACTTGCAGAGATCGAAGAAGTTGAACCGGAACCGTCTCTTGGAAATGGTGGACTTGGACGATTGGCAGCCTGCTTCCTGGATTCCATTGCAACACTCGGACTTCCGGGAGACGGAATCGGGCTGAACTATCATATGGGTCTGTTCAAACAGGTATTTACCGACCACAAACAGGATGAACAGAAGAATCCGTGGATTGAAAAAGACAGCTGGCTCAATGATACCGGTATTTCATTTGAAGTCCCGTTCAAGGATTTCAGTCTTCGTTCCCATCTGTATGATATTGATGTAACCGGATACGAAGGCGGAAGCAACAAACTTCATCTTTTTGATGTAGAGACGGTAAATGATGCAATCGTTGGAAACGGAATCAATTTTGATAAGAACGATATCCGTGAAAACCTGACGTTGTTCCTCTATCCGGATGACAGCGACAAGGCAGGAAATCTGCTCCGTATTTATCAGCAATATTTTATGGTCTCCAATGCAGCACAGTACATCATCCGCGAGTGTGAAGAAAAGGGATATGATCTCAGAAAGCTTCATGAGCATGTGGCGATCCAGATCAATGATACACATCCTTCTATGGTTATTCCGGAGCTGATCCGTCTTCTTGTTCAGAAACAGATCGACTTCAATGAGGCGATTGAGATCGTACAGAAGACCTGCGCATATACCAATCACACCATCCTCGCAGAAGCACTGGAAAAATGGCCGGTTGATTATCTGGAGCAGGTTGCACCACAGATCGTTCCGATCATCCGTGATCTGGATGCAAGAATTAAGGGAAGATATAAAGATCCGAGAGTCCATATTATCGATGACCAGAATCGTGTACACATGGCTCATATGGACATCCATTATGGATACAGTGTCAACGGAGTTGCTTATCTTCATACAGAGATCCTGAAAAATGAAGAGCTGAAACCGTTCTACGACATTTACCCACAGAAATTCAACAACAAGACTAATGGTATTACGTTCAGAAGATGGCTGCTGCACTGCAACCATGAACTGACTGCATGGCTGGATGAGAAGATCGGACCGGATTACCGAAAAGATGCAACAAAGCTTGAAAAACTGCTTGATTATGTAAATGATGAGGAAACCTTAAAGAGTCTTCTTGTGGTAAAACAGAAAAAGAAAGAGGATCTGGCAGCTTACTTAAAAGAAACCCAGGGACTGGAAATCAATCCAAATTCAATTTTTGATATTCAGGTAAAACGTCTGCATGAATACAAGCGTCAGCAGATGAATGCGTTATATGTGATCTATAAATATCTGGAGATCAAGAGCGGAAAGAAACCGGAGACTCCGATCACGGTAATCTTTGGAGCCAAGGCTGCACCGGCTTATATTATTGCAAAGGATATCATTCATCTGATCCTCTGCCTGCAGGAGCTGATTGATAACGATCCGGAAGTTGCACCGTATCTGAAAGTGGTTATGGTAGAAAACTACAACGTGACACTGGCAGAAAAGCTGATCCCGTCCTGTGATATTTCTGAACAGATTTCTCTTGCATCCAAAGAAGCAAGTGGAACAGGTAACATGAAATTCATGCTGAACGGGGCTGTGACAATGGGAACAGAAGATGGAGCCAACGTAGAAATCCATCAGTTTGTAGGGGATGAAAATATCTACATCTTCGGAGAATCCAGTGAACAGGTTATCGAGCATTACCGCAAGATGGATTATAATGCAGTTGATTACTATATCAATGATGAAGAGATCCGCAGACTGGTAGACTTTATCATCAGCCCGGAACTTCTCCGTATCGGAGATAAATACCTGCTTCTTGAACTGCATGCAGAACTGATTCGTAAAGACTGGTTCATGACACTTCTTGATGTGAAAGATTATATCCAGAAGAAAGAACAGGCTTACGCAGATTATGAAGACCGCATGGCATGGGCAAAGAAGATGGTTGTGAATATCGCAAAAGCAGGATATTTCTCATCTGACAGAACCATTGCTGAATACAACAGAGATATCTGGCATCTGTAAAATGTATATGTAAAAAACAGAAGTCTGTCCTGAAAAAACAGAGACAGACTTCTGTTTTTTGTGCAAAAGTGTATTTTTATACGGTTTCTGCGGGAACTTCCTGTATTTCCCTTATTGCGGGAAAAGAGAAGGATATGCTATGATAAGGAGAAGTATTGCTGTCTGTTTTCCGGATATGGAAAAGTTTTTGGGAAGATCCGGGAAGCAATAGAAGCAGATGAGAGGTGAATATATGGAAAAAAGAAGAAAAAGTGCAGCACTCTTGCCGGTCGGTGTATTTCTGATATTTTATCTGGGACTGGGTATTTTATTTGAATACATAATGAAAATTCCAATGGGGTTTTATAATGTACCGATCGTAGTGGCGTTTCTGGCGGCACTCCTGGTCGCGTGTCTGCAGAACAGAAAGGTTGGCTTTGATGAGAAGCTGGAGATCATGGGACGGGGAATTGGAGATAAGAATATTATCACAATGCTGCTGATTTTCCTGACGGCGGGAACTTTTGTGGGAGTGGTTGGAAGAAGCAGTGCAGAGAGTGTGGCGTATTTTATGCTATCGATCATCCCGGCACGGTTTGCGGTTGCCGTTCTGTTTGTGGTTGCATGTTTTGTTTCAACAGCAATGGGAACTTCGGTTGGGACGATCACCCTTCTGACTCCGATTGCGGTGGCAGTTTCGCAGACGTCCGGTTTTTCCCTGGCACTTTGCGTGGCATCGATGATGGGAGGCTCCATGTTCGGGGACAATCTTTCTTTCATATCAGATACAACAATTGCTGCCTGCAACGGGCAGGGATGTGAGATGAAAGATAAATTCCGGGAAAATTTCTGGATTGCACTTCCGGCGGCGATCGTATCGTTGATTCTGATCCTGATCAGCTCTTTCCGGGCAGAGATCGGAACGGCAGTTACGCACGAATACAATCTGACGCAGATCATTCCGTATGTGCTGGTGCTGGTCGGCGGGATCGCAGGGTTCAACGTCTTTCTGGTACTTTTGACGGGAATTGTGTCCGGTGCGGTGATCATGCTTGCAATGGGGCAGGTAACACCGTATGAAATGCTTGCTGCCATGGGATCAGGTGTATCCGGGATGTTTGAAACCTGTATGGTGGCGGTGCTGGTTGCTGCAATGTGTGCGCTGATCCGGGAAAATGGTGGCTTTGATGTATTGCTGGATGTGATCCACCGTGTCTTTAAGGGATCGAAAAGTGGTCAGCTGGGTGTTGGTATTTTAGTAGCGCTCCTGGATGTGGCAACAGCGAACAATACCGTAGCAATTGTGATGGCTAATCCAATTGCAAAGGAAATGGCAGACGATTATCAGATCACACCGAGAAAGACGGCATCCCTTCTGGATACTTTTTCCTGTATTTCACAGGGAGTGATTCCGTATGGCGCGCAGATGCTGGTGGCAATTTCGGCAGTGCATGAGCTTGGCGGTGAGATTTCTGCATTTCAGATCATTCCGAAGCTTTTTTATCCGGGAATGCTGTTTGTCAGTTCGCTGATCTTCATTTTTGTGATTCCACAGAAAACGGAAAAATAAAACAGAGTTCGCTCTGATTTTTATACTTTTACAGATTAAAGGGTTGAAACCTGACAAAAAATACGGTATTATAGTGTTTAACAGATTTTTGGAACGAAAAATGGTACCAAAATCACAGATACATAGAAGGGAATGACAAAGATGAGCCTGAAAATCGGAGTAATTAAAGGTGACGGAATCGGTCCGGAGATTGTAACGGAAGCGATGAAAGTTCTTGATAAAGCTGGAGAGGTATACGGATTTGACTGTTCTTATGAACAGCTGCTTCTTGGGGGAGCATCCATTGATGTACATGGAGTCCCGCTTACAGATGAGACGGTAGCAAAAGCAAAAGCATGTGATGCCGTACTGATGGGATCCATTGGAGGAGATGCGAAGACTTCCCCGTGGTATAAGCTGGAACCATCAAAGAGACCGGAGGCCGGTCTTTTGAAGATCAGAAAAGAACTGAACCTGTTCGCAAATCTGCGTCCGGCGGTTTTATATAATGAACTGAAGGGCGCATGCCCTCTGAAAGAAGAGATTACAGAAGGCGGATTTGATCTGATGATCATGCGTGAACTGACAGGCGGTCTTTATTTTGGAGAGAGAAAGACAGAAGAAGTGAATGGTGTGATGACTGCATTCGATTCACTTACTTATAATGAGGATGAAATCCGCCGGATTGCGATCCGTGCGTTTGACATTGCAATGAAGAGAAGAAAGAAAGTGACAAGCGTCGATAAGGCGAATGTACTGGATTCTTCAAGACTCTGGAGAAAAGTAGTAGAAGAAGTTGCGAAAGATTACCCGGAAGTTACACTGGAGCATATGCTGGTTGACAACTGTGCAATGCAGCTTGTAAGAGATCCGAAGCAGTTTGATGTCATTCTTACAGAAAATATGTTCGGAGACATCCTTTCTGATGAAGCAAGTATGGTAACCGGATCGATCGGAATGCTGGCAAGTGCAAGCCTGAATGAGACCAAGTTCGGACTGTATGAACCAAGTGGCGGCTCGGCACCGGATATAGCAGGACAGGGAATTGCAAACCCGATAGCAACAATTCTTTCAGCAGCAATGATGCTTCGTTTCAGCCTGGATCAGGATAAAGCAGCAGATGCGATTGAAGCAGCCGTTTCCCAGGTATTAAAAGATGGATACAGAACCGGAGATATTATGTCAGATGGATGTACAAAGGTTGGAACAGCCCGGATGGGAGATCTGATCTGCGAAAGAATTCGATAGTCAAGGATTGGGAAGATACAGTTCCGTACTGCTATGGGGAAAGAGAAGCAGTACGGAACTGTAATAGAATAGAGACAAAGTTTACAGGAGGATTATAAAATCATGAGAAGTGATAATGTAAAAACAGGTATGCAGCAGGCGCCGCACAGATCATTGTTCAATGCGCTTGGTCTTACAAAAGAAGAACTGGAGAGACCGCTTGTCGGAATCGTATGTTCTTATAACGAGATCGTTCCGGGACATATGAACCTGGATAAGATTGCAAATGCAGTAAAGATGGGAGTTGCGATGGCAGGCGGAACACCGATCATGTTCCCGGCGATCGCAGTCTGTGACGGTATTGCAATGGGACACATCGGTATGAAGTATTCTCTGGTAACAAGAGATCTGATCGCAGATTCGACAGAAGCAATGGCAATGGCGCATCAGTTTGACGCCCTTGTTATGATCCCGAACTGTGATAAGAACGTACCTGGGCTTTTGATGGCAGCAGCCCGTATCAATGTACCTACAGTGTTCGTCAGTGGCGGACCAATGCTTGCGGGACATGTGAAAGGACAGAAGAGAAGTCTTTCCAGCATGTTCGAGGCAGTTGGATCTTACGCAGCAGGAACAATGGACGAATGTGATGTATGTGAATTTGAAAATAAAGTATGTCCTACCTGTGGATCCTGCTCTGGAATGTATACAGCTAACAGTATGAACTGTCTGACGGAAGTACTTGGTATGGGACTTCAGGGGAATGGAACAATTCCGGCTGTATATTCAGAAAGAATCCGTCTTGCAAAACATGCAGGTATGCAGGTAATGGAAATGTACAGAAGAAATATCCGTCCGAGAGACATTATGACAAAAGAAGCCATCTTAAATGCTCTGACTGTTGATATGGCACTTGGATGCTCAACCAACAGTATGCTTCACCTTCCGGCAATCGCACATGAGATCGGTATGGATTTTGAAATTGATTTTGCAAACGGAATCAGCGAAAAGACTCCGAACCTCTGTCACCTTGCACCGGCAGGTCCTACATATATGGAAGACTTGAATGAAGCAGGCGGTGTATATGCAGTTATGAACGAGCTGAATAAGAAAGGCCTTCTGTACACAGACTGCATGACAGTAACCGGAAAGACAGTTGGAGAAAATATCGCAGGATGCGAAAATAAAAATCCGGAAGTAATCCGTCCGATCGACAATCCATACAGCCAGACTGGTGGACTTGCAGTCCTCAAAGGTAATATCGCACCGGATGGCAGTGTTGTAAAACGTTCTGCAGTTGTACCGGAAATGCTGGTACATGAAGGACCTGCAAGAGTATTTGAATGTGAAGATGATGCGATCAAGGCAATTAAAGGCGGAGATATCCATCCGGGAGATGTTGTAGTTATCCGTTACGTCGGACCAAAGGGTGGTCCTGGTATGCCGGAGATGCTGAATCCGACTTCTGCAATCGCAGGTATGGGACTGGGTTCATCGGTAGCACTTATTACAGACGGTCGTTTCAGCGGTGCATCCCGTGGAGCTTCTATCGGACACGTATCACCGGAAGCAGCAGTCGGCGGACCGGTAGCACTGATCGAGGAAGGCGATATCATCGAGATCGATATCCCGAACCTGAAATTAAATGCAAGAATTTCAGATGAAGAACTTGCAAGAAGAAAAGAAAAATGGCAGCCAAGAGAACCGGAAGTTACAACAGGATATCTTGCAAGATATGCAGCAATGGTAACTTCAGGAAACCGTGGAGCAGTTCTGGAAGTTCCACACAAATAAAATAAAATCTGGACAAGGGGAATGTACAATGCAGTTAAATGGTGCAGAAATACTGATAGAGTGTTTAAAAGAGCAGGGCGTGGATACCGTATTCGGATATCCGGGCGGCGCAATTTTAAATGTATATGATGAATTATATAAGCATAGTAATGAAATCAGACATATCCTTACATCGCATGAGCAGGGAGCTTCTCATGCGGCAGACGGATATGCGCGTGCCACTGGTAAGGTTGGGGTGTGTTTTGCAACCAGTGGACCTGGAGCAACAAATCTCGTAACAGGAATCGCGACCGCATTTATGGATTCTATTCCGATTGTTGCGATCACCTGTAATGTAGGGGTACCGCTTCTTGGAAAAGACAGTTTCCAGGAAATTGACATTACCGGTATTACGATGCCGATCACAAAGTATAATTTTATTGTGAAGAATGTCAATGATCTTGCAAGGACAATCCGCAAGGCGTTTGAGATCGCACAGTCCGGAAGACCGGGACCGGTGCTGATCGATATCCCGAAAGATGTGACAGGCAATAAAGCAGAGTATGAGCCTGTCAAAATCCAGCCAATCGTAAAATACAAAAAAGAAATCTGTATGGAAGATATTGACAAGGCAGTAGAGATGATCGAAGAAGCAAAGCGTCCGTTCGTATTCGTCGGAGGTGGAGCTATATTATCTGATGCAAGTGAAGAACTCCGTGCATTCGTAGACAAGGTACAGTGTCCGGTATGTGATTCCCTGATGGGAAAAGGTGCATTTCCGGGAACTGATGAACTTTATACAGGAATGCTTGGTATGCATGGTACCAAGACATCGAACTTTGGAGTCAGTGAATGTGATCTTCTGATCGTAGTCGGTGCAAGATTCTCCGACCGTGTCACAGGTAATCCAAATAAATTTGCAAGTAATGCAAAGATTCTCCAGTTTGATATTGATGTGGCAGAGATGAACAAGAATGTCATCATCGATGAAGGTGTGGTTGGAGATATCAAGGAAGTGCTTGCGGCAGTTAATGAAAAACTGCCACAGCAGGAACACACCGAATGGATTAAAAAGATCCAGGAATATAAAGCGAAATACCCGCTTACCTATCATCTGGAAAGTCTGACTGGTCCGTATGTGATCGAAGAGATTTACAAACAGACAGAAGGTGATGCGATCATCGTCACAGAGGTTGGACAGCATCAGATGTGGGCAGCGCAGTATTATAAATTCACAAAACCGAGAACACTGCTTACGTCAGGTGGCCTTGGAACCATGGGATACGGTCTTGGAGCCGCAATCGGAGCCAAGATGGGCAGACCGGAGAAGACGGTAGTCAATATCGCCGGAGACGGATGTTTCCGTATGAATATGAATGAAGTTGCAACAGCGGCGCGTTATAACATTCCGATCATCCAGGTTGTAGTGAACAACCATGTGCTTGGTATGGTAAGACAGTGGCAGAATCTGTTTTACGGGCAGCGCTATTCAGCAACTGTTCTGAATGATGCAGTAGATTTTGTGAAACTTGCAGAAGCGATGGGGGCGAAAGCGGTAAGAGCTACGACCAGAGAAGAATTCGCAGATGCATTTAAGTTTGCTTTAAATGCAGGCGGTCCGGTGGTGATTGACTGCCAGATTGACAGCGATGACAAGGTATGGCCGATGGTTGCTCCGGGTGCTCCGATCAGTGAAGTTTTTGACGAGAAGGATCTGCAGGAAAAACAGCAGACAAACTAGAAAAACATATGCAGCGACAGATACGTAGAGCAGGAATGGAGGAGTAATATGAAACGAGTTTACAATTTTTCAGCAGGACCGGCAGTACTGCCGGAAGAAGTTTTACGAGAAGCAGCAAATGAGATGCTGGATTACAAAGGATGTGGAATGTCCGTTATGGAGATGAGTCATCGCTCGAAAGCTTTTGCTGAAATCATTGAAACCGCTGAACAGGATCTTCGTGATTTGATGGAAATCCCGGATAATTACAAAGTACTGTTCCTTCAGGGTGGCGCAAGCCAGCAGTTTGCAATGATTCCAATGAATCTGATGAAGAACAAAGTAGCGGATTATATTGTTACCGGGCAGTGGGCCAAAAAGGCAGCTGCTGAAGCATCCAAATATGGGAAGGTGAATAAGATCGCATCGTCCGAGGATAAAACCTTTTCGTACATTCCTGACTGTTCGGATCTGCCGGTTGATGAAGATGCAGATTATGTATATATTTGCGAAAATAATACAATTTACGGAACCAAATTCAAGGAACTTCCGAACACGAAAGGCAAGACACTGGTAGCGGATGTATCATCCTGTTTCCTGTCCGAGCCTGTAGATGTGACAAAATATGGTCTCATCTATGGTGGAGTCCAGAAGAATGTCGGACCAGCGGGTGTTGTTATCGCGATCATCCGCGAAGATCTGATTACGGAGGATGTACTTCCGGGAACACCGACCATGCTTACATACAAGACACATGCAGACGCAGGTTCTCTTTACAATACACCGCCGGCATATGGAATTTATATCTGCGGTAAGGTATTTAAATGGCTGAAAAAGATGGGCGGACTGGAAGTTATGAAAGAACGCAACGAAAAGAAAGCCAAACTGCTCTATGACTACCTGGATCAGAGCAAACTGTTCAAAGGTACGGTAGAAAAGAAAGACCGTTCTCTTATGAATGTACCATTTGTGACAGGCAGTGACGAGCTGGATGCCAAATTTGTAAAAGAGGCAAAAGAAGCAGGTCTTGAGAATCTGAAAGGACACCGTACTGTTGGGGGTATGCGTGCAAGTATTTATAACGCAATGCCATACGAAGGTGTGGAAGCCCTGGTTGCATTTATGAAGAAGTTTGAGGAGGAGAATCTGTAATATGTATAAATATTTTTGCTTAAATCCGATTTCTCCTGTTGGACTAGAGAAATTCAGTGATGACTATGTACCTGCCGGTGAGATGGCAGGAGCAGATGCGGTACTTGTAAGAAGTGCCGGAATGCATGAACTGGAATTTGATAAAGATTTAAAAGCGATTGCCCGTGCCGGAGCCGGTGTAAATAATATTCCACTGGACAAATGTGCGGAGCAGGGAATCGTTGTATTTAATACACCAGGGGCAAATGCCAATGGTGTAAAAGAGCTGGTGATCGCCGGTATGCTGCTTGCATCCAGAGATATCCTTGGAGGTATCAACTGGGTACAGGAGAACGAAGAGGATGGCAATATTGCCAAAGATGCAGAAAAAGCGAAAAAAGCATTTGCAGGCTGTGAGATCCAGGGAAAGAAGCTTGGCGTGATCGGCCTTGGTGCAATCGGTGTCCTGGTTGCCAATGCGGCTACACATCTCGGGATGGAAGTGTATGGTTATGATCCATATGTTTCTGTAGATTCCGCATGGAGACTTTCAAGAAGCATTCATCACACTAAGAATGTAGATGAGATCTACAAGGAGTGTGATTATATCACAATCCATGTACCGGCACTGGAAGATACCAAGGGTATGATCAATAAGAATGCCATCAGTCTGATGAAAGAGGGCGTTGTGATCCTGAACTTTGCAAGAGATGTACTGGTAAACAGCGAAGACATTGTGGATGCACTTGTTGGAGGAAAAATCGGACGCTATGTAACTGACTTCCCGACACCGGAGATCGCAGGAGTAAAGCATGCGATTGTCATTCCGCATCTGGGAGCGTCAACTGCTGAATCAGAAGATAATTGTGCAAAGATGGCAGTAGAAGAGCTGAAAGATTTCCTGGAAAATGGAAATATCCGTAATTCTGTCAATTTCCCGGCATGCGATATGGGGGTAAGGGATAAAACAAGAATTACGATTCTGCACAGAAATATTCCGAACATGATCGGTCAGTTTACTGCGCTTCTGGCAAAGGATAATGTCAATATCGATGATATGACGAATAAGAGCCGTGGCAGCTATGCATATACGATGATCGATGTGGATAATGATGTGACAGAAGACGTGGTAAAAGGTCTGGAAATGATCGAGGGCGTTCTGAAAGTCAGAGTAATTGCATAAAAAGTGACAGAGGGTGCGTTTGAAAAAGCGCATCCTCTTTTGATGCAAGGGAAGGAATCCAGGTAAACGGTCATTTTTTCAAACTGATCAGTTTTTATGATAATGAATGTGGATATACCAGTCAGATCTTCCGCCTGATTTCGCATATGTACCAGGTGGATCAAAACAGATTGTAAATGAAAAAGTAAAACGTATATCAGCAGTAACAGTCAGAAGCCATAAAAGAAAGAGTATCACGTGAACAAAAAGCCTCCGGCAAGATGCGCACTGAACCATGCAATGTATATGACGTAAGCGACCGCCCAAGGCGCTAGAATATGCGAAGCATATTCTGTGTCCTCTGGTACTCAAATTTTTCAAAATGCTTTTTCAAAGGCAGGAAAATATCGTCTTTTTTATAACGATGCTTGCGTATTTTGAAAAATATGGTATGATAGAGGACAAAAGTAGCACTTTACAGTGTGAAAATGTAACGCAGGAGGAAAAGATAATGGCATACGAGATTACAGGACATACAGTCCTTACCGGATTACTGGGGAGTCCGGTAGCACACAGCATTTCCCCAATGATGCATAACGAGGCATTTCGCCAGCTGGAGCTGGATTACGCATATTTGGCATTTGATGTTGGAACAGATAACTTAAAGACAGCGGTAGATGGCCTGAAAGTCATGGGAGTCAGAGGATTCAACCTGACTATGCCTGACAAGAATCTGATGTGTTCACTGGTTGACAAACTTTCACCGGCATCTGAGATCGGTGGGGCGGTCAACACTGTTGTGAATGATAACGGTGTCCTGACAGGCTATACGACAGACGGAATTGGATTCATGCGTGCAGTCAGTGAGACAGGCGTTGATATCATTGGCAAGAAGATGACACTTCTTGGAGCGGGTGGAGCAGCAGCAGCGATTCTGATCCAGGCAGCACTTGACAAAGTGGCAGAGATTTCGGTATTCAACATCCGTGATGAATTCTTCACACGCGCGGAGAAGACAATCGAGAAACTTCATGAGAAGACAGACTGTAAGATCAACCTCTATGACTTCTCTGATCCGGAAGTCCTCAAAAAGGAGATCGCAGAAAGTGCCATTCTGGTAAACGGAACGTCTATCGGTATGGCACCGAAGACAGACAGATGTATCATCACAGATGACAGTGTGTTCAGAAAAGATCTGTTTGTATTTGATGTAATCTACAATCCGGAAGAGACGTTATTTCTGAAGAAAGCAAAAGCAGCAGGATGCCAGACACTGAATGGTCTGAATATGCTGTTATATCAGGGTGCTGCATCATTTGAACTCTGGACAGGAAAAGAAATGCCGGTTGGTATTATCAAAGAAAAATATTTCTCGCGTTAATTTGCTAAAAATGATTGACAAAGCCTATTGATTCGTGTAACATAGGCTATAGATTTTAAAAATTACATATTCTACTATCAAAATACAATGAAAAGAAGTAGTAAATATAATAAGACGTCACAGAGAGTCCTTTATCGGTGGAAGAAGGATACCGAAGATTATATTGAATTCCTCTTGGAGTAGGATACTGAATGCATTCTCTTGAAGAATTGTTAATAGGTATTTCCGGTAGCAGCCGTTATCTGCAAGGGTATAACCGTTATGAACGACGTACCTGACGAGGCAGTTGTCGTGAGACAATTGTAAAATGAGGTGGAACCACGAAGTATATAATACTCTCGTCCTCTGTTTTTACAGAAGACGGGGGTTTTTTGTTTCATAGGAAATTCCGAAGGAACTTCTAAAAGACATATTCGATGATTAGTAGAGAGAAGAGAAAGGGAAAAAGATTATGATTATCGTATTAAAACCAAGAACAAGTGATGAAAACGTAAAACGAGTTGAGAATATGGTCCGTGCAAAGGGACTGGAAGTACATACTGTAAAAGGTGAGGATCTTACAATTATCGGCTGTATCGGCGATACGGTCCGTGTGGATCCAAAGCTTTTCGAAGTAGACTCTTCTGTTGAGAAAGTTATGCATGTACAGGAACCTTATAAACTTGTAAACCGTGCATTCCATCCGGACGATACCATCGTAGATGTATCTGGTGTCAAAGTTGGCGGCGGACATCTGGCACTGATCGCCG
Organism: Coprococcus sp. TM115-187; assembly: GCF_027679115.1. NCBI lineage: Bacteria > Bacillati > Bacillota > Clostridia > Lachnospirales > Lachnospiraceae > Coprococcus > Coprococcus sp. TM115-187. The sequence goes on from NZ_JAQEKS010000017.1 coordinate 58,977, forward strand.
GACCTTGTTCTGTGGAGTCAGAAGAGCAGGTGATCGAGATCGCAAAGGCTGTTAAGGCATCCGGTGCAAATATGCTCCGTGGTGGTGCATTCAAGCCGAGAACAAGCCCATATTCATTCCAGGGACTGGGTCTTGAAGGTCTGGAAATCTTATGTGCAGCAAGAGAAGAGACAGGGCTTCCGATCGTAACAGAGCTGATGTCACCGGAATATCTGGAAATCTTCGATGAAAAGGTAGACCTGATCCAGATCGGTGCACGTAACATGCAGAACTATGACCTGTTAAAACAGCTCGGACAGACAAAGAGACCGATCCTTTTGAAGAGAGGACTTAATGCAACTTACGAAGAATGGATGATGTCAGCAGAATACATTATGGCATCCGGAAATCCAAATGTTATCCTCTGCGAAAGAGGAATCCGTACCTTCGAGACTTATACCAGAAATACACTGGATCTTCAGTCTATTCCGGTAGTAAGAAAACTCAGCCATCTTCCGGTAGTTGTAGACCCGAGCCACGCAGGAGGAAAATGGTGGCTGGTTGATCCGATGGCAAAAGCATCAGTTGCGGCAGGAGCGGACGGGCTGATCATCGAAGTACATAACAGTCCGGAAACGGCACTTTGTGACGGAGCACAGTCGCTGAAACCGGAAAAATATGATACACTGTTAAAAGAGATTACCGGAATCGCAAAAGCAGTCGGTAAAGAAATGTAAAAAACAGCAGCCTGGGAGGTCATTAACAGTTAAATATAAATTATAAAATCATATAAGTAGATATTGAGTTTTATAAGATATTAGACTAGAATATTATTGAAAGGAGTTGATACTTTGAGTAAATATTATTCTATACACGAATTTTCAAAAATTATAGGCGTATCTGCTCAGACATTACGAAATTGGGATGCAAATGGAAAACTTCATCCGCATCATACTACAGTAAGTGGCTATAGATATTATTCTGATGAGCAACTCAACCAG
>NZ_JAQEKS010000018.1:0-58664 GCF_027679115.1 Coprococcus sp. TM115-187
AACGGTACGCACGGTGGTGTGAGAGGACGGCGGTTAGTCACCGCCTCCTACTCGATTTACAGGGTGTAACACACTACACTTTGCCCTGCAAAGTCGTGTGCCAGACGTTCCCTCTGGACTCCCTTATGGCAGGTCTTACGCCCTGCTTATCCTACGCTCCACGCTTCGGATAAAAGAATGGCAGCATGACGGTGACGGCTCTTGCGAGGGGGTATTCCAAAAACACCGTCATCATCGACATGACCGTCATGCAGGGAATAAGGGTGACAGTTGAGGCAGTCGGTAGGGGGTATCCCAAAACTGCTGTCACCGCCGTCACCGCTGTCACCCAAAGGGCAGTTTACCCGCCGAAGAAAGGAAGATGATGAATTATGCCCTATGCAATCCTGCGTTTCCAGAAACGCAAAGCGGGCGGCGTTGCGGCTTGCGAACGCCACAACGAGCGTAAAAAAGAAGCCTATAAAAGCAATCCAGATATAGATATGGAACGCTCGAAAGATAACTACCATCTTGTGAATCCGCCGAGGTACACCTACAAGAAAGAGATTAACCGCATGGTAGCCGAAGCAGGGTGCAGGACGAGGAAAGATAGCGTGATGATGGTGGAAACGCTTATCACGGCTTCGCCAGAATTTATGAACAGCCTGCCGCCCAAAGAACAGAAAGCGTATTTTACGATGGCTCTGGATTTCATTTCAGAGCGTGTCGGGGAGAAAAATATCCTCTCCGCAGTCGTCCACATGGACGAGAGAACGCCGCATATGCACCTCTGTTTTGTGCCGATTACACCAGACAATAAGCTGTCTGCCAAAACAATTTTAGGCAATCAAAAGAGCCTGTCCGAATGGCAGACCGCCTACCATGAGCGGATGTCCTCACGGTGGAATCAGCTTGAAAGAGGTCAGTCCTCAATGGAAACGAAGCGGAAACATGTCCCCACATGGCTCTATAAGTTGGGCGGCAGGCTTGATAAACAGTATGAGGAAATTGTGTCTGCACTGTCCGACATCAACGCCTTTAATGCAGGGAAGAAGCGTGACAAGGCTCTGGAACTGATTGCGGCATGGCTCCCAGACGTGGAGAAATTCTCAAAGGAAATCAGTAAGCAGAGTGCCTATATCAATAGCCTAAAGGAGCAAATCGGGCAGGAATCAGACTATGCGGGGCGTATGCGTGATGAAAAGTATGAGCAGGAACTAAAGGTGCAGAAAGCGAACCAGAAGATATTTGAGTTGCAGAGAACCAACGAGCAGATGGGGCGGCTGCTCTCAAAGATACCGCCCGAAGTGTTGGAAGAATTGCAGAAAAACCATAAAAGCAGAGCGAAAGAAAGGTAGATATGTGAATGAAGAAACAGGATTTTAAGGTGTTAAAGACCAAAGACTTGTACCCGTTTCCCGACAATCCGTTTCATGTGGCAGAGGATGAAACGCTGTCAGAATTAGCGGAAAGCATCAAGGAATTTGGCATTGTCACGCCGATAATCACACGCCCGAAAGAGGACGGGAACGGCTATGAAGTGATTGCAGGGCAGCGGCGTGTCCGTGCGTCTGAACTTGCAGGGATAAATACCGTGCCTGCGTTTGTCCTGCCCTTAGACCGTGACCGAGCCATCATCACCCTTGTAGACAGTAATTTACAGCGTGAGAATATCCTGCCATCAGAGCGGGCGTTTGCCTACAAGATGAAATCCGAAGCCATGAAGCGGCAGGGTTTCCGCACAGACTTAACCTCGTCACAAGTTGTGACGAAGTTGCGGACGGACGACAAGGTGGCACAGGGCTTCGGCGTAGGCAGGATGACCGTACAAAGATTTATCCGTTTGACGGAACTGATACCGCCGATTTTGCGGATGGTGGACGAGGGGAAAATCGCCCTCACGCCTGCGGTGGAACTGTCCTTTTTGAAGAAAGACGAGCAGGAAAACCTCTTTGCCACGATGGAGAGCGAAGAAGCAACGCCCTCACTCTCACAGGCACAGCGGATGAAAAGCCTAAGCCAGAGCGGGCGGCTTGACATGGATACGATATTTGCAATTATGACGGAGGAAAAGGGAAACCAGAAAGAAACCTTGAAAATCAACACAAGCAAGCTGAAAAAGTATTTTCCGAAGAACACAACGCCGAAGCAGATGGAGGAAACCATCATTAAACTTTTGGAGCGTGAATTGCAGAGGAAACGGGGCAGGGACAGCCGCTAATATTCTCTTTTCGGGAGGTAAATGCAGAAAATTGAGGTATGAAGAATGAAAGAAATCCAGTATGAGATTGTAAAGGAAATCGCCGTATTGTCTAAGGGCGACAGCGGCTACACAAAAGAAATCAATCTTATCTCATGGAACGGAAGAGAGCCGAAATATGACATCCGCAGCTTTTCCCCGAACCGTGAGAAGTGCGGAAAGGGTATCACGTTGAACGCTGATGAAGCAGCAGCACTCCTTGAAGCATTACAGAAAGAAGTAAACAGCGGGGATTGATGGTATCTGATTGACAGGGCGGGGCGTTTCCAGACGTTCTCCTGCCCTGTCTGGAAAGGAAGATTTAAGTATGGGCGAGGATAAGAAAGCAGATAAAAAGAGAAAGCGTATCGTGCCGAAAGCACCAGTTCAGATGATAATCAGCCGTGAATATGTCGGCACGCAGACAGTCACAGAAGCGTTTATCCCGATTATTTCCGAGGATATTCGGAAGAAGATTGCCGAGGGCGACACCTTCGACAATGAGGGGCTGTCCGCTTAGAATGTACGCAATGGAACATGAAAACAGATAGGACAGATATGGAGGTTTTACAGTATGGCAGGAATAAGAATGGAGAACAAGATTTATGAAGTCGGCATGTACTGCCGCTTGTCAAAAGACGATGGCACGGATAACGAGAGTGCGAGCATTGCGACACAGAAATCCATCCTCACGGATTATGTGAAAAAGCAGGGATGGCACTTAGCAAAAACGTATGTGGACGACGGTTACTCTGGTACAAATTTCCAAAGACCAAGTTTCCAGAACATGATTAAGGACATTGAAAGCGGTCTGATAAACTGCGTTATCACGAAAGATTTATCTCGTCTGGGGAGGAACTATCTTGATTGCGGACTGTATCTGGAAGTGTTTTTCCCAGAGCATAATGTGAGGTATATAGCGGTCAATGACGGCGTGGACACGCTCAATAAATCCGCTATGGACATCACGCCTTTCCGCAACATCCTAAACGAAATGTATTCCGCCGATGTGTCGGTCAAGATAAAATCGGCGTACCGAGCGAGGTTTCAGCAGGGGAAATTCATGGGGACGACAGCACCATACGGTTACGTCAAAGACCCCGCCGACCACAACCATCTGCTGATAGATGACAAAGTTGCCCATGTGGTAAGGGAAATATTTGACCTTGCGTTAGCGGGCAACGGAATCGCCAAAATCCGCAAGCACATCAACAAACAGCATATCTTACGCCCCGCCGCTTATGCGGCGGAGCAGGGGGCAACAGGCTATGAGAGGTATTTTGAGGAGAATGAGGAGAACCGTTATATTTGGAGCGAGAACAGCGTAAGGGGCATTTTAAGAAGCCCGATATATGCGGGAAACCTTGCAGGCTACAAGCGGATTGCCGCCAACATGAAAAGCAAGAAACGCCCCTCTAAGCTGCCCGAAGAATGGGAAGTGATACCAGACACCCATGAGGGGATAGTCACGCAGGAGGAATTTGATACCGTACAGCAGCTTATTACAAGCCGCAGATTACCAGAAAACAAGGGCGGCTTTGAGAACATCTTTGCAGGCGTTATTAAGTGTGCGGACTGCGGCTATGCGATGCGGGCTATGAGTGCCAACAGGAGGAAACGCCCCGACATCATCGACTGCGTACAATATTCCTGCAATAATTATGGCAGATACGGTAATATCATGTGTACCGCACACAGCATTGAAGCGAGGGACTTGTTCAACGCTGTCCTCACCGACATCAACCGATTTGCGGATATGGCAGTCAATGATGAAAAGGCAGTGAGGGCGATTGAAAAGCGGCTCACGGAAACAGACCAGAGCAAGGCAAAGGCACTGGAAAAGGAGCAAAGAAAACTGAACAAACGCCTTGCAGAACTGGACAGGCTGTTTTCCTCACTCTATGAAGATAAGGTGATGGAGCGTATTACCGAGCGGAATTTTGAGATGATGTCGGGAAAATACCAGAAAGAACAGCTTGAAATTGAAGCAAGGCTGAAAGAGGTAACGGAAACGCTCAGCGACAGCTATGAGAAGACGCAGGGTGTCCGTGATTTCCTCTCCCTAATCCGCAACTATCAAGGCATTAAGGAACTGGACGCAACCATCATAAACGCACTTATAGACAAGATACTTGTTTCGGAACGTGAGAAACTTACAGACGGAATGGTGCGGCAGGAAATCAAGATTTATTATAAATTCATCGGCTTTGTCGGTGAATTACATATCACACCGACAAAGCGGTGGACTGCGTTAAAGCCTAAGAATTGTACGGTGTGCGGTGTTGAATATGTTCCCCGCTCTGGCATATCGAAGTATTGTCCTGCTTGTGCCAAGAAGATACAGAGGGAGAAATCAAACGAGAGCAAACGCAGGAGCAGGGAGCGAAACAGACAGGCATGTATTGAACTGTCCGCAAAAAATGACCGACTGACTTGGAACAGAGGGAAGGACGTATTATCCGTCAGGGAAACCATAATAAAAAGGTTCATATCTTCCGGTATGTAACAGAATCCACTTTCGACAGTTATATGTGGCAGTTGATCGAGAACAAGCAGAAATTCATTTCCCAGATTATGACGAGCAAAGCACCGGTCAGAAGTTGTGAAGATGTGGACGAAGCGGCGCTGTCCTATGCAGAGGTCAAAGCACTTGCAACCGGAAATCCGGCAGTAAAAGAGAAGATGGCATTAGATGTGGATGTGGCAAAATTAAAGCTTTTAAAAGCTAATCACATGAATAACCAGTACCGCCTGGAAGATGACATTGCAAGGAATTTTCCGCAACAGATTGCAAAACTGACGGAGATTATTGCCAGCTACAAGGCAGATAAAGGAAGTACTGTTGATCGTATTTCGGTAGAGGAGTTTCCAAATTACACTATTCCCGTGATTTCATTGAAGAATCAGAAAAAAATGGTTGCAGTATTAGAAAAAATCGACGCTAAGATAAGGACTAATAATAAGATAAATGATTATTTATCATATCAATCTTCGATGGCAGCTTGACCATTCATGAGCATTGGAAGTAACCAGTCTCTTATTGAGGCTAATTCATCACTTTCTTTCTGATATTGTTCTTGAAGCATGAGCAAACAATTAAACTTGTTTAAAATAGCTTTATTATCAGGAATAAAAACTGGAATATTTTCAATATCTCCTTTGGTAATGAATTTTACAATCGAACCTGAAGCTGCAGATTTAAATGACTTTATTTGATACATGCTTGCTAAATACAGAAGAGCATAATACTCTAGGTCTGGTATTAACACATATGTTCTTTGATAAGCATTAAATTTTCCTGTATAATGCTTAACATTAAACTCTCCATTGCCGGCTATCAAAATAGATGAAGCATTGAACGCATATTCATCACATTTCAATGTATTACTTGAGCAAGTAAAGAAATTATATTTCCCATTTGGTGATGAAAAATTTGCATCTTCCTTCCCAGTAACAATATTGGTCAAAGCAGATGCAATTGTATTATGACCAGTAATATTCCCAGTTTGAGCATCATTCATCATATTTTCATACAACAAGCAAAGTAGCTGTTCTAAATAATCATTTAAAGTGGAATGGAGAAGATAGATACGATCGAGAAATTTCTATTGTAAAAGAGTCATGACCAAAGAGAAATATCTAAATTATATAGATAGCCTTGTTATCCAGTAATTCAAGGAGAACGAATCAACTATCAAAATAAATAATGTTTTGAATACGGGGATGAAGTAGAAAGGAAAGTACCATGACAAAGGATGAAGTAAAAAAACTCTGGATGGACAGTCCGGAATCACTACAGTTTTTAAATAATGCTACAAAATTTTATAATTTAATGATGATGTATCGTTGTGCTATTCGGGAGATACAAACTAAACTTGAGGTTTTGGATGATGAATTTTCAGTTGAGAACAATCGAAATCCTATTTCTTTTATAAAAACAAGGATTAAGAAGCCCAATAGTATTTACAATAAATTGCAGAAAATGGGACATGATTTTACAACAGAAAATATACAGACATATTTAAATGATGTAGCAGGCGTTCGAATAGTTTGTGCGTTTATTGACGATATTTATATGATATCAGATTTGATTACCCAACAGGATGATATTAAAGTTATTGAAATAAAAGATTATATAAAAAATCCAAAACCAAATGGTTATCGAAGCTATCATATGATTGTTGAAATACCAGTATTTTTTGCTAAGGGTAAAACACCTATGCGTGTAGAATTACAGATCCGAACCAATGGTATGGATTTCTGGGCAACATTGGAACATCAACTTCGCTATAAAAAAGGAATTGAAGAAATGCCTGGTTATGATGAGATAAGTGAAGAATTACTTCATTCTGCAAGAGCTATCATTGAAGCGGATAATGAAATGCAGAGAATAAAAGACAAAATTGGTATGTTTCATGAAATTTAGGCAGAAAACTGAGCAAGTAGGAAGGTGGAATATATATGAAGCAAGATACTTTAGAGGGCAAAGCAAAAACAAAAAATGGGGTAAAACGGCTGTGTTTTTCCATAGTCTGCATTCTTCTGGAAGTAATTTTTATTATTACTATCGTAACACGCTTGAATGAATATGCAGAAATTATAAATTTATTTACAAGGATTTTGAGTGGAATCTTGGTTTTGGGATTGTACGCATCAGATAAGACCTCTTCTATGAAAATGCCTTGGGTCATCTTAATTCTAATCTTCCCAATTATGGGTGTAGGCCTGTATTTGTTGATTGGTTTGAATGGTGGCACACATAAAATGCGTGAACGATATACAGAAATTGATAGTAAATTATTACCAATGCTTCCTGACAATCAGGAGTGTTTGAGTAGAATAAAAGAAACGATTCCGAAAGCAGGAAATATCGCAAGTTACATACAAAGAAATTCGCAGTATCCAATCTATCAGAATACAGATATTGTGTATTTTGATGAAGCAGTGACAGGATTAGAGGCACAGCTTAAGGATTTGAAGAAAGCACAGAAATTTATCTTCATGGAATATCATGCGATAGAAGACGCTGAAGCATGGCATAAGATTCAAGATGTTCTGGAAGAGCGAGTAAAAGCAGGTGTGGAAGTTAGAGTATTCTATGATGATATGGGTTCTATAGGCTTTATTAATACAGATTTTGTGAAAAAAATGGAGCGAATAGGAATTCATTGCCGTGTATTCAATCCGTTTATGCCAGGTTTAAATCTGTTTTTGAACAACCGTGATCATAGAAAAATAACAGTTATTGATGGAAAAGTCGGATTTACAGGTGGATATAATCTCGCAAATGAATATTTTAATTACACACACCCGTACGGACAGTGGAAAGATACAGGTATTCGTTTAGAAGGAGATGCTGTTCAGTCGCTTACGGTGACATTTTTGGAGATGTGGAATGCAGTAAGTGATAAGGATGCTAATGATTCTGATTTTAGTAAATACCTTTTCCATTATGATTATGCGGCACAGCAAACTGGGTTTGTTCAACCTTATGCAGACAGTCCTATGGATAATGAGCAGGTAGGAGAAGAAGTTTATATCAGTATGATAAATAAAGCTGAAAAATACTGTTGGTTTATGACTCCATATCTAATCATAACAGATGAAATGACACATGCGTTATGCCTGGCTGCTAAGCGAGGGGTAGATGTAAGAATTATCACACCGGGTATCCCTGATAAGAAGTTCATTTATAATATAACTCGTTCTTTTTATCATGGATTAGTTAAACATGGTGTTCGTGTTTATGAGTGGACTCCTGGTTTCTGTCATGCAAAAATGAGTGTGACAGATGACTGTATGGCAACCTGTGGAACAATTAATCTGGATTATCGAAGTTTATATCACCATTTTGAAAACGGCTGTTTTATGGCAGATTGTCAGGCAGTTGTGGAAATAAAAAATGATCTGATAAGAACGATGGGAGAATGTCGTGATGTGACAGACCAATATCAAACCGGACGAAGTGCATATTTGCGACTGGGACAATTATTTATGAGATTATTTGCTGGATTGCTATAAGAATCTGATGAAACGACCTTTCAAAAAACAGTTGATTTAGAAGTTAACTGTTTTTGAAAGGCCGTTTTTGTTATATCTAACAGTCTGTTGTACAAAGAAGATTTTGCATGGATGAAAAAACAAACCTTGTTGAGGTTAAATTGAGTTTTCCATTGTATTGTATGTGTTTCTTTTAATCGTAATAATGGCAGGTAAGGAGCTGTATATGGTAGTCAGTGGATGTCTTGTGATACGAAAGACAGGAAAAGTACATGGTGCAGACTGGCATGGAAAGATAGTAACCTTTTTATTATATGGAACTGCAGCGGTGCATATTATATGGTTCCACATTACACCGATGGTATCAGATCTGTTGATTGGTTTGTGCGCTATAATGATGGTCATATCGGTCGCTCTGTATATTATCCAGAATACCAGGACTCTTAAGGGAGAGACTGTATAAGCAATTTTATATTGCAATGACTAGAAAAATATTTAGGAGAAGATAGATATAAACAGTAAGTCAAACACACAAACTATGGAGTCTTTAGTCGGTTTAATAAAATTTTAGATAGAAAATAAATCATTCAATGTCATTTAGATAAGGTTTTTTATGACAAAAAGACAGATTGCATATCTGCCTCATAATGCAGTATAATAGTAACGAGATTTATGTAACCCGATACATGAAATCCCTATTTCTCTTTGGACTGAGGTGGATAGGATATTTTCGATTGTACCTGACAGGTGTCAGATACTTTTGTATGAGAAGCATGGTCTCTGTTTCATCACCGCCGTGTTTGAGATATGCCCTGCATATGTTTACTGCATTTGAAACGGATTTACTCTGCATCTGGAGCATAAACTGAATATACTCGCGGAAAGAAAGTTTGCGGTTCCTGGTAAAATCACTTTCCGGATTACGGCAGAACATGGAGTGAATTTCATCGAGTTCTGTGATGCAGTTGTCGAGTGTGGATTTTAAATTAGATAAGAAAAAATCAGCCATAATGAGCCTCCTTGAAATATGTTTATAATCAAGGCTTGCGCAACATATATTGGCTTACTTGTCAACTGTTTTTTGTAATATTTTTAAAGTTTTTAGGCATAAAAACAGTGGCTTTCTATGACAGAAAACCACTAAAATGATGCTTAACTGAATGGCATTGCTTTATAATCACTTTGAAAATGGTTGTTTTATGGCGGATAGTCAGACAGTTTTGGATATAAGAGATGATCTTGGAGCAACAATGAATGAATGCAGGGAAGTGACCGAAAAGTACCGCACAGGACGGAGTGCATATTTACGGATCGGACAGTTGTTTATGAGATTGTTTGCAGGACTATTATAGCAGAAAGAAGAGGTGTTCGATATGTGTACAGCAGCAACTTACAAAACAAAAGATTTTTATATGGGTAGAACGCTTGATTATGAATTTTCCTATGGGGAACAGATTACGATAACGCCAAGAAATTACGAATTTGATTTCCGGTTTGCCGGGAAGATAAAAAGCCATTATGCTTTGATCGGAATGGCATTTGTTGCAGGAGGTTATCCGCTTTATTATGATGCTGTTAATGAAAAAGGCCTTGGAATGGCAGGTCTTAATTTTGTCGGCAATGCGGCATATGAAGAGGCTTTGCCGGAAGATGAAACAGAAGTCAGCCAGGTGGCACAGTTCGAGTTCATCCCATGGATCCTTACACAGTGTGCTACTGTAGCAGAGGCGAGAGAGAAGCTGGCAGCAATGAGACTGACAGGCACAGCATTCAGTGAACAGCTGCCGACAGCACAGCTTCACTGGATCATTGCAGACAAAGACGCCTGTATCGTTGTTGAGTCTATGAAGGATGGGCTGCATGTATATGATAATCCGGTAGGAGTGCTTACCAATAATCCACCATTCCTGGGTCAGATGTTTGCACTGAATAATTATGCCGGAGTATCCAGAAAACAGCCGGAGAGTACTTTTGCAGGAGTATTACAGCTTGATGCATATAGCAGAGGAATGGGTGGAATGGGAATACCTGGAGATCTTTCCAGCCAGTCAAGATTTGTGAAAGTTGCCTTTACAAAATTAAATTCGATCTCCGGTGAAGAAGAGGGTGAGAGTGTAAGCCAGTTCTTCCATATCTTAGGATCTGTAGATCAGCAGCGTGGATGTTGTGAGGTGACAGAAGGCAAATATGAGATCACGATATACACGTCCTGTTGTAATACAGCAAAAGGTATTTATTATTATACGACTTATGATAATCATCAGATCACAGCGGTTGACATGCATGCGGAAAATCTGGATTCAGATCAGCTGATCTGTTATCCGCTTCTGTCCAAGGGCGAAGTCAGATGGCAGAATAAATAATACGAAAATGCACGGAGAAAGCATATCGCAGAACAACAGGAGGAAAGACCATGAAAGAAGTTAAAACACCGAAAAAACCACTGGCATATTATTATGGGATTGTGTTAATAGTGCTGATCGTATTTAATCTGGTTGTCACACCAATCCTTATGGAGCATCAGGTAAAGGAAACGGATTATGGAACTTTTATGAGCATGATCGAGAAGAAGAATATCGGTGAAGTAGAAGTTAAGGACAATCAGATCATCTTTACAGATAAAGATCAAAAAAATATTTATAAAACAGGTCTGATGAACGATCCGAACCTGACGGACAGGCTATATGAATGTGGAGCAGTATTCGCAAAAGATATCGATAAGCAGATGTCACCGATCATCAGCTTCCTGCTGACCGGGGTTTTGCCATTGATCCTTTTTATCGCACTGGGAAATTATATGGCGAAGAAACTGATGGAGCATGCCGGAGGAAAAAATTCGATGGCTTTTGGAATGGGAAAAAGCAATGCGAAGATTTATGTGCAATCCAGTGAGGGAATCCGTTTTTCAGACGTTGCAGGAGAAGATGAGGCGAAAGAAAACCTTTCAGAGATCGTTGATTATCTTCACAATCCGAAGAAGTATACCGATGTAGGTGCGTCTATGCCAAAAGGTGTCCTTCTTGTAGGACCTCCGGGAACTGGTAAAACAATGCTTGCAAAAGCAGTTGCGGGTGAATCAAATGTACCATTTTTCTCAATGTCCGGATCAGAATTCGTAGAGATGTTTGTCGGTATGGGAGCTTCCAAGGTTCGAGATCTTTTCAGACAGGCAAAGGAAAAGGCACCATGTATCGTGTTTATTGATGAAATTGATGCCATTGGTAAAAAGCGTGACGGACAAATGGGCGGAAATGATGAGAGGGAGCAGACCTTAAATCAGCTTCTTACAGAGATGGATGGATTTGAAGGAAATAATGGTGTCATCATTCTTGCTGCAACGAACCGTCCGGAGTCGTTAGATCCGGCACTTACACGTCCGGGACGTTTTGACAGGCGTGTGCCGGTTGAACTGCCGGATCTTGCAGGACGTGAAGCAATTTTAAAGGTTCATGCAAAGAAGATAAAAGCATCTGATGATGTTGACCTGCATACGATTGCACGTATGGCATCCGGTGCATCCGGTGCGGAGCTTGCCAATATTATAAATGAAGCAGCATTACGTGCTGTCCGTAGTGGAAGGACCGTTGTAAATGAATCTGATCTCGAAGAAAGTATAGAAGTGGTTATTGCAGGATATCAGAAGAAGAATGCGGTTCTTTCAGATCAGGAGAAGAAGGTTGTTGCATATCATGAGATAGGACACGCTCTGGTAGCTGCATTGCAGAGTCATTCAGCACCGGTCCAGAAGATTACGATCATCCCGCGTACCTCAGGTGCACTCGGCTACACTATGCAGGTTGAGCAGGGTGATAAATATCTGATGACGAAAAAAGAACTTGAGAATAAGATTGTTACATTTACAGGCGGACGTGCGGCAGAGGAGATCGTATTTGGTGAGATCACGACAGGAGCCTCCAATGATATCGAACAGGCAACAAAAATTGCAAGAGCGATGATCACCCGCTACGGCATGACAGATGAATTCGACATGGTGGCAATGGAAACCGTGACCAACCAGTATCTTGGCGGCGATACGTCTCTTTCCTGTTCCACAGATACCCAGAAGGAAATTGATGAAAAAGTCGTGCAGCTCGTAAAAGCAGAGCATGAAAAAGCAAGAAAAATCCTTTCCGAAAACAGGGAAAAACTGGACGAACTGGCTATGTACCTGTATGAGAAGGAAACAATTACAGGTGACGAATTTATGGATATTTTAGACAGAAAATAATGTAGTTAATTAGATAATCAATGTCATTTAGATAAGGTTTTTTATGATGAAAACAGTATATCATATGCGTTCATGCATTGAAAATACTGTTCAGTTAAGAAATGCTGTATTTTTTAGATGCACTAATGCGTAGAAAGCAGGTGTATGATGAGTTCAAATCATTTTTTGTGTATGACAAAAAGACAGATTGCATATCTGCCTCATAACGCAGTATAATGGTAACGAGATTTATGCAACCCGATACATGAAATCCATATTTCTCTTTGGACTGAGGTGGATAGGATATTTTCGATTGTACTTGACAGGTGTCAGATACTTTTGTATGAGAAGCATGGTCTCTGTTTCATCACCGCCGTGTTTGAGATATGCCCTGCATATGTTTACTGCGGTGGCGAAATTAATTTTATAGACGTGTTTGGTATTTTTAGATGTTTTTACCACAGCGTGAGAAGTCACTAATTCACAGAAATTATACAGAATCATACGAGCATTGATTTCCCCAATTAATACTAAATTGACTACTCCAGCATCACCTATTGATCATATCTTTATTAAAGGATTTATAAAAAATACATGTAGAGTGTCGCAACCAACAGAGTGTTCTGATCATTTAATTTTATGGGCTGAAGAAAAATAGTTAGTAGTTCTGAAAAATGGAATTATTTTTATCAAATTAATCAATACAGCCTGCTGGTTTGATCCAAAAAGCCCAATTTACAGCTTTGGGGCATTTATTTATCTGCTACTCATCATAATGTACTCATATTTTTATACAAATATTACTTTCAATGCGAGCGAAGTAGCACACAGCATTCAGAAAAGTGATGGAATTATCCCTGGAATAAGGTCTGGGCAAAATACAGTTGCATATTTAAAAAGACAGATGAAATCACTGATCTTTATCGGAGCAATCTGTATGTCCATCATTGCTATGGTTCCTATTTTTATCAGTGCACATTATGGATTATCCCGGCTGTCGTTTCTTGGTACATCAGTAATCATTACTGTGAGTGTAATTACTGATACAAAAAATCAAGTACTTAGTCAGCGACGCAGTAAAAAATATATAGCAAAGGCGGTGTAAAAATGTTTAAGAAAAAAGAAAAAAAAGATACAGCATCCGTGTTTTTCTATCCGTCATTAAAGAACACTATCGTCGATACTTTTTTTATTTTATTCATTGCGGCTATAGGAACTGCCACTTATTTTGGAATCGATATGATCATGAGTAAAATAATTTCGTTTATTTAAAAAAAGGCTGGGGAACCAGCCTTTTCCTATTTTTTACAAATTATTTCATATTGCTCATAGCTAAGGAGGTTTATTAATTGGAATATGCTAAGAAAAATACAGAGGATCCAAAACTTCTTTTATCAGTAAAAGAAGCCTGCAAGTTAACAGGAGTGTCCGAAAAAACAATGCGTTCTTTAGCTTATGAGCAAAAAATGATGGTGCGAATAGGAAAAAGAACTTTAATTCACAAAAAAAAATTAGAAAAATGGATTGACCATCAAGTGCGGCATTGAGTATTTTATCCTATAGTACCCAAAAAGAGCTTCTTGAAAAGCTCATTAAAATTTGATACTATTAAACGGATGAAGTACCTGTCCATGGGTCAAGGAAAGACAGGTGATCGTCATGGGAAAAGATCTAACAGGCAAAGAATTAGGAAAAGGGTTTACCCAACGAAAAGATGGGCGTTATCAAACACGCATATCCCTTGGAGGAGGAAAGAAACCGATATGCCTATATGGTCATACTTTAAAAGAAGTTAAAAAGAAAAGGGAAAAATTATTAGAAAAAACAAAATACGGATTAGATATAGACACACACAAAATAACTCTAAATCAGTGGTTTGAAAAATGGATGGAACTCTATATCGTAAATAGGATAAAAAAAAACAACAATTCGAAATTATATCGATTCGTATAATCGGTGTATAAAATATATAGGCTATATGAAATTAGCAGATATTCAAATCACGCATGTTCAAAATATGGTTATTGAACTAGCTAACAAAGGCTATAAAAAATCCACTATCCGTTCTACTGTTTCTGTCGTATCCAGCTGTCTTGAAAGAGCTGTAATCGGAAAAATGCTTTTATTCAATCCATGCAGAGGGATTGTTTATCCGGAAATAACGAATAAAAACTTCAAACCGGTCAAAATGGCAGGACAGAATTTGAAACGCATGACAAATGACGAAATCATAAGGTTTTTTGATGTAGCAAGAGATACTCGATATTACGAATTATATATACTGCTTCTTTTTACAGGAATGCGGATTGGAGAGGCGTGTGCATTGGAATGGAAAGATGTTGACTTTCAAAACAACTATCTCCATGTGTATAAAACAATCAATATTGTCCCTGTTTATTACGATGACAACGGGAACAAACTAGATAGACCTTATTACATCAAGCAAATTACATCTCCAAAAAGAACCGCAAGTATAAGAAAAATCCCACTATTCAAGGCTGCAGTTGATGCGTTATATAGTTGGCACGAAAAACAGCTTGCTGACAAAAGAAAGTACAAAAAAAGTGGGGGATTAAAAATTTGTTATTAAATGATTATCCTCAATTGATTTTTACGACACAAGAGGGAAATTGTTTTATGCCGACACAGGCAGAAAAAGAGTGCCGACGGATAACTTCCATAATGAATAATCATGAAAAACAACAGGCACTAACAGAAAATAGGGAATATCATATTTCCAATATTCATCCTCATTTATTCCGCCATACGTTTATTACATTGTGTTATGAATCTCATATGGATCCAGCGTCTATAATGCTTATTTCCGGACATAATGATATTGATATGATGAAACATTATACACATCCGGACTCCGTATTTATTAACAGCGAGTTTAATAAATATACAGGTCATATGCATAATTATTCATTCCGTTCAAATGCAACAATTGATCAGGATTTACAAATTTGGTCAAAAGATGGTCAAATTAGCATACCACAAACGCTGAAACCCTTATAAAATAAGGAGATTTTGATATGAGTAATGAATTAACACCGATGATGAAGCAATATATGCAGACAAAAGAGGAATACAAGGATTGTATCCTTTTTTACCGCTTAGGAGATTTTTATGAAATGTTTTTCGACGATGCTCTCACAGCATCAAAAGAGCTGGAAATTACTCTGACTGGAAAGAATTGCGGACTGGAGGAACGGGCACCGATGTGCGGAATCCCGTACCATGCAGTTGACAGTTATCTGAACCGTCTGGTATCCAAAGGCTATAAGGTAGCAATCTGTGAGCAGGTAGAAGATCCGAAAACAGCAAAAGGAATTGTAAAACGGGAAGTTATCCGTGTAGTAACACCTGGAACCAACCTGGATACTCAGGGACTGGATGAAACAAAGAACAATTACATTATGTGTATTGTCTATATGGCAGACCGGTACGGACTTTCGGTTGCGGATGTTACAACTGGGGAATATCTGGTAACAGAACTGGATTCCCAGACAAAACTGATGGATGAGCTTTACAAATTTATGCCGTCTGAGATTGTCTGCAATGAAGCATTTTACATGAGTGGACTGGATTTGGATGATTTGAAAAACCGTCTGCATATGGCAATTTATTCACTGGAAGCATGGTATTTTGATGATGCACTCTGCCGGGAAACTTTGCAGGAGCATTTTAAGGTAGCTTCTCTTGAAGGGATTGGACTTTCGGACTATGAATGTGGGATGATCGCGTCCGGTGCGCTTTTAAAGTATCTGGAAGAGACGCAGAAGAATTCCCTGTCTCATATGAGCCGTCTGACACGTTATGCAACGGGTAATTATATGGTTCTGGACAGTGCTACAAGGCGTAATCTGGAGTTGGTTGAGACTTTGCGTGAAAAGCAGAAAAGAGGATCCCTTCTGTGGGTACTGGATAAGACAAAGACGGCAATGGGGGCGAGAACTCTTCGGAAATATGTAGAACAGCCGTTGATCGACAAGGAATCCATTGTCAAAAGGCTGGATGCAGTTGCGGAATTGAAGGACAATGCTATTTGCAGAGAAGAAATCCGGGAATATTTGAATCCGGTGTACGATCTGGAGCGTCTGGTTGGGAAAATCACCTATCAGTCAGCAAATCCAAGAGATCTGATTGCATTTCAGAGTTCCCTTTCCATGCTCCCGTCGGTAAAATGCATATTAAAGGATATGGAGAGTGACTTTTTAAAAGAAATTTATGAAGAACTGGATCCGCTGGAAGAACTTTGTGATCTGGTCGGACGGGCGATTCAGGAAGAACCGCCGCTTGCCATGAAAGAAGGCGGAATCATCAAAGATGGTTATAATGAAGAAGTGGATCGTCTTCGAAAAGCAAAATCCGAAGGAAAGAACTGGCTTGCTGATCTGGAGACCAAGGAACGGGAAAAGACCGGGATTAAAAACCTGCGGATCCGTTATAATAAAGTATTCGGTTATTATCTGGAAGTTACCAATTCGTTCAAAGATCTGGTTCCGGATTATTATACAAGAAAGCAGACCCTTGCCAATGCGGAGCGTTATATCATTCCAGAACTGAAAGAGCTGGAAGATACGATTCTGGGAGCAGAGGATAAACTCTGTGCACTGGAATATGAGCTTTACTGTGAGGTGAGAAATACTATCGCAGCAGAGTTGACCAGGATACAGAGAACAGCAAAGGCAGTTGCAAAGCTGGATGTGATAGCTTCTCTTGCACTGGTTGCCGAGCGCAACAACTATGTACGGCCAAAGATCAATGAAAAGGGCGTGATCGACATTCGTGATGGGCGACATCCGGTGGTGGAAAAGATGATCCCGAATGATATGTTTATTGCCAACGATACTTATCTGGATGATAAAAAACAGCGCATTTCCATCATTACCGGACCAAACATGGCTGGAAAATCCACCTATATGCGTCAGGCTGCGCTGATCGTACTGATGGCACAGCTGGGATCCTTTGTGCCGGCGTCTTCAGCAAATATTGGACTTGTGGACCGCATTTTTACCCGTGTGGGAGCGTCAGATGACCTGGCAAGCGGACAGAGCACCTTCATGGTGGAAATGAACGAAGTGGCAAATATTCTGCGAAACGCGACAAGCAAGAGCCTTCTGATCCTGGATGAGATTGGAAGAGGAACCAGTACCTTTGATGGATTGAGTATTGCTTGGGCGGTTGTCGAGTATATCAGCAACAGCAAACTTCTTGGGGCAAAGACCTTATTTGCAACCCACTATCATGAGCTTACCGAGCTGGAAGGCAAGATTAGCAATGTCAACAACTATTGTATTGCGGTCAAGGAAAAAGGTGATGATATCGTATTCCTGCGTAAGATCGTAAAGGGTGGAGCAGATAAGAGTTATGGTATCCAGGTCGCAAAGCTTGCAGGAGTGCCGGATCCGGTCATTAACCGCGCCAAAGAGATCGTAGAAGAGCTGGTGACAGCGGATATTACCGGAAAAGTAAAGGATATTGCGGTACAGGGAAGTGAAACGAAGAAAAAAACGCAGAAGAAGCTGGATGAGGTGGATCTGACACAGTTTTCTCTGTTTGATACCGTAAAAGATGATGATGTGTTAAATGAGTTAAAGGAACTGGATATCAGCCATATGACGCCAATGGATGCCATGAACAAACTGTATCAGCTGCAGAATAAGCTGCGGAACAGATGGTAGGCTGATCCATAAGAGAAAGGAAAGAAGAATCGAATGCCGCATATAGAATTGCTGGATCAGATTACAATTGATAAGATAGCAGCCGGGGAAGTGATTGAACGCCCGGCTTCTGTTGTGAAAGAGCTGGTGGAAAACGCGATTGACGCAGGATCTACAGCGGTGACTGTGGAGATTGAAGAGGGCGGGATTTCTCTGATACGAATTACGGATAATGGTTGTGGGATCGCGAAACAGGACGTGGAAAATGCATTTCTGCGCCATTCGACCAGCAAAATCCGCAGTGCAGAGGATCTGACACATTTGTCTTCTCTTGGGTTCCGCGGAGAAGCGTTGTCGAGTATTTCGGCAGTTGCAAGAGTGGAACTGATCACAAAGACAAGAGAAGACGTATTTGGGACAAAATATATCATAGAAGGCGGAAAAGGAAGAACGCCGGAGGAGACCGGAGCGCCGGATGGGACGACCTTTCTGGTGCGTCAGCTGTTTTTCAATACACCTGCCAGACGCAAATTCTTGAAGACGCCGATGACAGAGGCAAGCCATATCAGTGATCTGCTGACCAGACTTGCCCTTTCGCATCCGGATATTTCCTTCCGGTTTATCAACAATGGACAGGTAAAGCTGCATACTTCCGGGAATGGGAAGATGAAAGATGTCATTTACCACATTTACGGACGGGAAATTGCGAACAATCTGATTCCACTGGAATTTGAAAAAGATGGTATAAGGCTGTCCGGATATCTGGGAAAGCCAGTGATTAACCGTGGAAACCGAAATTTTGAAAATTATTTTGTCAACGGGCGTTATGTAAGGAACAGTATTCTTGCAAAAGCGATTGAAGATGGATACAAAGATTTTACGATGCAGCATCGTTATCCGTTTGTTGCATTCCAGATTGAGATCAATCCGGAAAAAATTGATGTAAATGTGCATCCATCCAAGATGGAACTTAGGTTCAGTAACCAGCAGGGGATTTACAATCTGCTTTATGAGGCGATCAGTAAGGGTCTGCATGAGCCGGAGTTGATTCCGGAAGTGGAAATGTCTGAGATCAAAGTACCGGGAATGTCTGAAAAAAGACAGGAAAAGAAAACTGTTATAAGAGATGCGGGAAATCCATATCGGACAGATGGCACTTCACCCAAGATGCGAAAGAGTTCCGTTCAGGAGGGGGCAGAGCGAGCGGAATCCTGGTCGCAGTCAGAGATGCCGTCAGCAGAACTTCAGACACAGATAAGTACAGAAAAGACAGTCTCAACCGGTGACGAAAAGCTGGATTATTTTATGCAGAAGATGAGGGAGCGGGTTTATGCCAGTCATCTTACAGAAGCAAAAGAAGAGCAAGAGAAGAATATCGGTGCTAAAGAGTCAAAGATGGCTGCATTAGATGAAAATCCGGCTGTAGATATCCAGAATAAAGGAACAGAAAACAGAGCGCATTCTGATAAAAGCAAAGAAAAAACAGAGTGCGATCCGGAAAAAACAGAGTCAAATCTGTTTTTGAAGGATTTGAAAGCAAAAAAAGTAAAACAGTTAGATTTGTTTGAAGAGCAGATTTTAAAGAAAGAGGCAAGACAGGAATACCGGATCATCGGACAGGTCTTTGAAACCTACTGGCTGATCCAGTATCGTGACAGCCTCTATATTGTAGACCAGCATGCCGCACATGAAAGAGTCCTTTATGAAAGGACCCTTGCAGGAATGAAGAAGAGAGAGTATACTTCACAATACTTGAGCCCACCGATCATCCTGAGCCTTTCTATGCAGGAGATTGATGTGTTGGAGACATTTAAAGACCGCTTTACGGCAATCGGGTTTGAAATTGAGCCATTTGGTGGTGACGAGTACGCAGTTCGCGCAATTCCGGATAATCTGTTTGGAATCGCCAAAAAGGAACTGCTTCTTGAAATGTTGGATTCCCTGTCGGATGGGTTATCGACCAGTCTGGAACCAGAGCTGATTGATGAGAAGATTGCGTCCATGTCCTGCAAGGCGGCTGTCAAAGGAAATATGAAGCTGTCCTATGCAGAAATGGATGAACTGATCAATGAACTGTTGTCCCTGGATAATCCATATCATTGTCCGCATGGCAGACCAACGATCATTGCGATGACAAAGCGGGAACTGGAAAAGAAATTTAAGCGTATTGTGTAGGAGAAGAACATGACACAGATGACAGAGAAGAAAAAGCCACTGATCATATTGACAGGTCCGACTGCTGTCGGAAAGACGGCTGCGTCGATTGGTCTTGCAAAAGCAATTGGAGGAGAGATCATTTCGGCGGATTCGATGCAGGTATACCGGCACATGGATATTGGTTCCGCGAAGATTTTGCCGGAAGAGATGAAAGGTGTGAAACATTATCTGATCGATGTGCTTAATCCGGAAGAGGAATTTAATGTAGCTGTTTTTCAGAAGATGGCAAAAGATGCAATGGTAGAGATCTATAAGAGAGGACGTATTCCGATTGTTGTAGGTGGCACGGGATTTTATATCCAGGCGCTTTTGTATGACATTGATTTTGAAAAGGGAGAAGAAAACACTGCCTATCGAAAGAAGCTGGAAACGTATGCAAAGGAGCATGGTGCGCAGGCGCTCCATGACAGGCTCCGGGAAGCGGATCCAAAGTCGGCAGATGCAATTCATGCAAATAATGTAAAACGAGTGATTCGTGCTCTGGAATATTATCATGAGACAGGAACAAAGATTTCCGAACATAATGAAGCAGAACGGGAGAAGGATTCCCCGTATCGGTTTGCGTATTTTGTTCTGAATGATGTGCGTAGCCGTTTGTATGAGCGGATTGATCGTCGTGTGGATTTGATGGTGGAGCAGGGGCTTGTAGATGAGGTGACTGCTTTAAAGACCAGAGGATGCACAAGGGAAATGGTTTCAATGCAGGGACTTGGATATAAGGAAATTCTGGATTATCTGGATGGAAAGAATTCACTTGAAGAAGCGGTAACGATCCTGAAAAGGGATACCCGTCATTTTGCAAAACGCCAGTTGACCTGGTTCCGCAGAGAGCGGGATGTGAACTGGATCCAGAAAGAGGAATTCGGATACGATGAAGAGAAGATTTTGCAGGCAATGCTTGCGATACTGAAAGAAAAGGAGATTACAGACTAATGGATATCAGTCAGAAAATACAGAAATTATATGAACAGACCGGAATTTCACCGGAAGTTTATGACTTTGGAGAAAAAATTGAAAAATCACTGAAAGAACGTTTTGATAAGATCGATAAAATGGCAGAGTTGAACCAGTTGAAGGTCATTCATGCCATGCAGGAAGCAAGGGTGAATGCAGAATGCTTTAACTATGCATCTGGCTATGGATACAATGATTTCGGAAGAGATACGCTGGAAAAGGTGTATGCAAATGTCTTTCATACCGAAGATGCACTGGTAAGACCACAGATTACCTGCGGAACCCATGCACTTGCTTTAACGCTTTCTGCAAATTTAAGACCTGGTGATGAACTGCTTTCCATCGCAGGAAAGCCGTATGACACATTGGAAGAGGTCATTGGAATCCGCCCATCCACAGGTTCCCTTGCAGAATATGGAGTAATCTATAATCAGGTAGACCTGCTGCCGGACGGAAGCTTCGACTTTGCTTCGATTGAAAAAGCGATTGGTGAGAAAACAAAGCTGATCACGATTCAGCGTTCCAAAGGATATCAGACAAGACCGAGTTTTTCTGTGGATCAAATTGGGGAAGCAATTGCATTTGTCAAGAAGATCAAACCGGAAGTCATCTGTATGGTGGATAACTGCTATGGTGAATTCGTAGAAGAAAAGGAGCCAAGTGATGTGGGTGCGGATCTGGTTGTCGGTTCCCTGATCAAGAATCCGGGCGGCGGACTTGCCCCGATCGGTGGCTATGTAGCCGGAAGAAAGGATCTGATCGAGCAGTGTGCTTACCGCCTTACTTCTCCTGGACTTGGAAAAGAAGTGGGTGCTTCACTTGGTGTGATGCAGTCGTTTTATCAGGGACTTTTCCTTGCACCGACTGTTGTTGCAGGTGCATTAAAAGGTGCTATTTTTGCGGCGAATGTATATGAAAAGCTTGGTTACGCAGTTGTACCGGACGGAAAAGAGGAACGCCACGATATCATTCAGGCGGTAACGCTTGGAAGTGCGGAAGGTGTAATCGCATTCTGTCAGGGAATCCAGGCGGCAGCACCGGTTGACAGTTATGTAACACCGGAACCGTGGGCAATGCCGGGATATGACAGTGATGTGATTATGGCGGCAGGGGCATTTGTACAGGGATCGTCCATCGAACTGAGTGCAGATGGACCGATCAAAGAACCGTATGCAGTATATTTTCAGGGAGGTCTCACCTGGGCGCATGCAAAACTTGGTATTTTAATGTCTCTTCAGAAGTTATATGAAAAAGGAATTGTAAAGGAATTATAGAATGAAAAAAAGAGTCATCATCATCGGCGGCGGAGCAGCTGGTAGTATGGCTGCACTTACGGCGGCGCAGAACGACGCAGATGTACTGCTTCTGGAACAGAATGAAATAATTGGCAGAAAAATACTGTCGACGGGTAATGGCAGATGTAACTTTACCAATCGTTTTCAGGATCCATCCTGCTATCGAAGCGACAATAGCGGATTTGCATGGAAATCAATCGGAAAATTTTCTGAGCCTGAGACAACGTCTTTTTTTAAAAATCTTGGAATTTATCCGAAGGATAAAAATGGCTATCTGTATCCCTGGTCCGAGCAAGCCTCGGCAGTGAGGGAAGCACTGGAGTCTGCGCTGAAACTGGCAAAGATCCGGATTCATACCGGAGTTCGCGTATTTGGGATCATACCAAAGAAAAATGGTTTTCAGATCAGTTTTTCAAAAGATGGGAAAAAAGGAATGATTTCCGGTGAGGCTGTGATCCTTGCGGCCGGATCAAAGGCAGCTGCAAAGCTAGGGAGTGACGGAAGTGGATATGACCTGGCAAAAATGCTGGGACATAAGCTGGTTCCGGTTGTCCCGGCTCTGGTACAGCTCCGGTGCAGGGAAAAGCTGTACCGGCAAGTTGCAGGCGTGCGTACTCATGGAAAAGTAACGGTTTTTATCGATGGGACAGAAACGGCTTCTGATATCGGCGAGCTGCAGCTTACGGATTATGGTATTTCCGGGATCCCGGTCTTTCAGATCAGCCGTTATGCGGCGAGAGGTCTGTATGAAAAGAAAGAAGTTTTTGCAGAACTGGATTTTATGCCGGATTTTGGAGATGTAGAATTTTTGCAGATGTTAAAGGAACGGAAGATAAGGCTGGATGGTCTTGTGATGGAACAGTATTTTAATGGATTATTCCACAAAAAGCTTGCCGGTGCGCTGCTTAAGAGAATTGGAATTTCGGGAACAATGCCGGTGCATGACCTTAGTGAAGAGAATCTGGAAAGACTTTGCCGGATCTGTAAGCATTTCCGAACTTATATTGATAAGACAAATCCGTTTGAACAGGCGCAGATCTGTGCGGGTGGTGTAGATACAAGCGAAATTGATCCGGACACGATGGAGTCGAAGCTTGTAAAAGGACTTTATTTTGCAGGAGAAATTCTGGATGTAGATGGAATCTGCGGAGGTTACAATCTGCAGTGGGCATGGACCAGTGGTTATCTGGCAGGGAAAGGAGCGGCAAATGCTTAGAATCAGTCAGCTGAAGCTTCCGGTTACGCATACGGAAGAGGATTTGAAGAAAAAGATTGTGCACACACTGATGTGCAGGACAGAAGCGGTACAGAGCTATGAGATTATCAAGCAGTCTCTGGATGCCAGAAAGAAGCCAGAGCTGTTCTATGTCTATACTGTGGATGTAAAAGCGGACAATGAAAAACAGCTTTTGAAGATGCTTACCCGAAAAAAGCGTGCAGGCAATGTGCAACTCCATGAAGCAATGCCATATGTTTTTCCGGCAGGAGGCAACGAAAAATTGAAGTCACGTCCGGTAGTTGTCGGATGCGGTCCTGCCGGACTTTTCTGTGCGTATTTTCTTGCAGAATATGGGTATCAGCCGGTTCTTCTGGAACAGGGGGCACCGGTAGAAGAGCGACAGAAAGATGTTGAGGAGTTCTGGAAGACGGGGGTGCTGAAACCGGATTCCAATGTGCAGTTTGGAGAAGGCGGAGCAGGGACGTTTTCAGACGGAAAACTAAATACACTGATCAAGGATCCGGTGGGGCGCAATCGTAAGGTGCTGGAGATTTTCGTGGAAAACGGAGCACCAAAAGACATTCTTTATGTGAATAAACCACACATTGGAACGGATATTCTACGGACTGTGATCAGAAATATGCGGGAGAAAATCCTTGTGTGGGGTGGTGAAATCCATTTCCATACACAGATGACAGAGGTCCTTTTTACAGAAAATACAAGGCGGATCAGAGGGATCATATATGAAGATCTTCTGAAAAAAGAAAAAGAAGAAATACAGACGGAGACGCTGGTTCTGGCACCGGGACACAGTGCGCGGGAGACCTTTGCGATGCTCTTCGAGAAAAAGGTTCCGATGGAGGCAAAATCCTTTGCGGTTGGTGTACGTGCAGAACACCCGCAGGAGTTGATCAATCATTCCCAGTATGGGGATGCAAAGGCATCTCTTCCGGCAGCAGCCTATAAGCTGACTGCAAAACTGCCGGATGGAAGAGGTGTATATTCATTCTGTATGTGTCCGGGAGGCTATGTGGTTAATGCGTCTTCGGAGGAGGGATATCTTGCGGTCAACGGAATGAGCTATCATGCCCGCGACAGCCACAATGCCAACAGCGCAATCGTTGTGACGGTTACACCGGAGGATTTTGAAAGCGACCATCCGCTTGCCGGAATTGCATTCCAGAGAAAACTGGAAAAGGCAGCTTACAAAGCAGGAAAAGGAAAAATTCCGGTACAGAGATACGGGGATTTTTACCGGAGTGTGACCGGAAAAGAAAAGGAAAAGACCGAAGCAGAAGTCTGGTATCAGGGACATGAACCTTGTATGAAGGGTGCGTATGAAGAGACAGACCTGGCGGGGATTTTTCCGGCAAAGATCAGTAGCGCGCTGGTGGAAGGGATGGAAGATTTTAACAAGAAAATTCGAGGTTTTTCGCATCCTCTTTCCATTCTTTCCGGAGTGGAGAGCAGAACCTCTTCGCCGGTACGGATCGTAAGAGATAATCATTCGCTGGAAAGCGTGATTGGAGGACTTTATCCTTGCGGAGAGGGCGCAGGATATGCCGGCGGGATTACGTCGGCGGCAGCAGACGGTATTAAAATCGCAGAAAAAATTCGACAAAAATATGCACCGTTTTTATAGAAAACAGCTGTGTTAAGAAAAAAATAATATTTAAAAAGTCTATACACGTTTTTTAAAATATGCTAAAATGATACCAGTTTGTGATTCAAAAGAGGAGGAGTACAGATGAGAGGAGCCGGAAGTAAGAATGCCTGGGCGTTATTTCTGCTGATTTTGGCAGGAATTGTTCTGGGTGGCTTTATCGGTGTGCTTGCAGAAGGGGTTCCAGCACTTAGCTGGCTTTCTTATGGACAGACTTTCGGGGTAGAGACACCGATTGTTTTGAACCTCGGACTTGTCGTTATTACGTTTGGTCTTACGATTAAGATCACGATCGCAAGCATTATTGGAGTGATTATCTCCATATTCATTTATCGTTTCTTATAGGATGTATAAAGCATCCCATATACAAGGGTGGAGAGTCTGGTGTGAATCAACAAATCCTGCAAAAGGATGAATCAAAAAAATACCATTCGAGAAATGTTATCAGAAGAGCGGCCATATGAAAAATGTGAACGCTTTGGGGCGGGCAGTTTAACAGATATTGAATTGCTCGCTGTTTTGTTAAGGACTGGAACAAAGGGAGAGAGTGCACTGGATCTTGCCAGGAAGCTTTTTTATCCCGGAGAAGGTACACAGCCACAAGCCAAAGCCCATCTTCAAAGCTGGACAAAAGAAGAACTGCTGAAAATCAGTGGAATCGGAAGAGTAAAGGCTATTCAGATCTTATGCCTTTGTGAGCTTTCCAAGAGAATGTCCCAGCTTTCAGCCAGAGAAGATCTGGATTTTTCAAGACCGGATACAATTGCAGCATATTATATGGAAGATATGCGCTATTACAGGCAGGAGCATTTGAAACTGCTGATGCTGAATACGCGTTCCAGACTGATCGGAGAAAGCGAAATTTCGAGAGGGACAGTAAATATGTCCGTAATTTCCCCGAGAGAGCTTTTTATAGAGGCATTGCAAAAGAACGCAGTCTATATTATACTGTTGCACAATCATCCAAGTGGTGATCCGATGCCGAGCAGGGAAGATATTCTTGTGACGCAGCGCATCCGGGAGGGCGGAAGCCTTCTTGGAATTGAACTTCTGGATCATATCATTATTGGTGATAACTGCTATGTATCACTCGCAGAGCAGAAGCTGCTTAAGGAAAAGTAGTATGGAAAGGAACTTTAGATTATGGCGCGAAATATTTACGGTCTTGATCTCGGGACTTATGAGATCAAGGTGTATGATAAAAAGCAGGACAGTACGTGGAAAGAGAAGAATGTAATTGCTATTGTGGACGGAAAAGAGATCTTGGCTGTCGGCGATGAAGCATATGCGATGTTCGAGAGAACACCGGGAAATATTGAAGTGGTGTTTCCGATGAAAGAAGGTGTAATCAGCAGATTTACGGATATGCAGTATCTTCTTCAGAATCTGCTGAAGAAAGAGCGCCGTTTTACAAGAGGATCAGAATATCTGATCGCAGTACCTACGGATGTCACAGAAGTTGAAAAACGGGCGTTTTTTGATCTGGTTGTTCATTCAACGGCGAAAGCAAAAGAAGTGAGTATTGTAGAACGCGGTGTTGCGCAGTGTATCGGAATGGGAATTGATGTCCGGAAGACAAAAGGGATGCTGATCGTTGATTTTGGTGCGGCTACAACCGAATTATCTGTAGTAGGTTCAGGTGGCATGGTACTTAATAAAATGCTTAAGATTGGTGGTATAACATTTGATGTGGCAGTTCAGAATATGGTCCGCCGGAATTATGATTTTCTGATCGGAAGACAGACAGCCGAGGCTCTCAGAAAACGTTTTGGAGTGCTTGGCGGAAACGGAAAAGCTTCCATGGTGGTTGCCGGACGTAATCTGGTTGTTGGTGTACCAAGATACCAGGAAATCCCAAGCAGTGCGGTACGGGCTGCAATGAAAGAATCTCTGGAAACCTGCACTTCGCAGATTGGTCAGTTGATTGAACGGACCCCACCGGAGGTAGCCCGTTCAATCAAAAAGAATGGAATCTGTCTGACGGGTGGTGTTTCCAGGCTACCGGGGCTTGACCGGTACATAGAAGCTGTGACTGGATATCCGGTGCATGTGGCTGCTAAGCCGGATCTGTGTGCAGTAGAAGGGCTGCGACGGATGATCAATTCAAAAGAACTTAAAAAAATTTCGTACTCAATGTTGGATGAAAATTATAGGTGGATAAGATAGATGAAAAGAAAGAATCAATTTTCGACATCAAATAAATACTGGTTGCTGATCCTTGCTATCATATGTATTGTATTGATGGGACTTTCCGGATTTGCAGAGTCCGGGAAAGGACCGCTTTCCTGGGCAGCAGGTTACACGATCGTGCCGATGCAGAAAGGAATCAACCGTGTCGGGATGTGGATCGGCGATGTTTCAGAGAATTTTGCAACACTTCAGGAAATAAAAAAAGAAAACAAAGAACTGAAATCCCGCCTGGAAGAGATGACGACTGAGAATAACCGGTTGCAGCAGAATTCAGCAACGCTGGAAAGATATAAAGAATTATATAAGATGGATCAGAATACAGCGGATTATCCGAAAGTTGCTGCAAATGTAATCGCCAGCGAGAATAGCAACTGGTTTTCGAAATTTACGATTGATAAGGGAAGCAATGATGGGATCAGGAAAGATATGAATGTCCTATCTGGAACCGGACTGGTTGGAATCGTCACAGAAGTCGGACCGAACTGGGCAACAGTAAGTTCGATTATCGATGATAAAAATGTAAGTGCCATGATCCTGACAACCTTTGACAAATGTATTGTAAGCGGAGATCTGCAGACGGTGCAGGACGGACTTTTAAAATTTGAACAGCTTGCCAATAATGAAAATGAAGTGGCGGTCGGAGAACAGGTTGTAACATCGAATATCAGCAGCAAATATCTGCAGGGACTTCTGGTTGGATATATTTCAGAGGTAAATGTAGATTCCAATAACCTGACAAGATCCGGATATATCATTCCTGCTACGGATTTTAAGGAATTACAGGAAGTTCTTGTTATTACAACAACAAAGCAGGATCTGATCGATGGAAAAGGTGAAAGTGGAAGCGATAACGGAGGCGAATAGACATGAAAAAGATTAAAAGGATTCTGATCTGTGCTGTGTTGATCACTGTCTGTTTTCTTCTGGAGACAACGGTGTTTCAAAAGCTGGCGTTTGCCTCGATTATTCCGAATCTCCTGATTATCGTGACGTCCTCATTTGGATTTATGAGGGGACAAAAAGAAGGGATGATCATCGGCTTTTTCTGTGGACTTTTAAAAGATATACTAGGTGGAAATCTGCTTGGATTTTATGCGCTGATCTATATGCTGATCGGATATGGCAACGGATTTTTCCAGAGAGTATTTTATGACGAAGACATTAAACTCCCGTTGGCACTTATTGCCGGCAGTGAGTTTCTATATGGTATGGTGATTTATGTCCTTTTATTCATGTTAAAAAGTGATTTCCATTTTTTGCATTATCTGAGACATGTGATCATGCCGGAACTGGTTTACACGATTCTGGTTACACTTGTTCTGTATCAGATCATTCTGCATATTAACCGAAGACTTGAAGAAGAAGAAAAAAGGAGTGCTAGCAGATTTGTTTGATTTATTGGATCGTCTGAAAAGATGGTTTATCGACTTGGTAAAATCTAGAGTGTTTGTGCTGATGCTTGTGTTTATTGTGCTTTCTGCAATTTTGATACAGCGTGTGTTTGCTTTACAGATCGTAAACGGACAGGCATATCTGGATGACTATAAGCTTCAGATCCAGAAAACAAAAGAGGTACAGGGAACCAGAGGTCGTATCCTGGACCGGAACGGAGTGGTTCTGGCAGATAACAAGCTCGCATATTCCGTCACGATTGAAGACAACGGTGACTATGATACGGTTAAAGAGAAAAATAAAATCATCAATGCAACAATTGAGAAAGTGATCAGTATTGTTGAATCGAATGGAGATTCTATTGTCAATGATTTCAAAATTATTCTCAATGATAATGGAGAATATGCTTATTCCATGACAAGCGAGGTGCAGCGTCAGCGGTTCCTTGCGGATGTGTTTGGAAAAGCAACCATTGATAAGCTCAGTAACAAGCAGAAGGCATACAGTGCGGCAGATCTGATGCATTATCTCTGTACAGATGAGACCTACGGTTATGGGCTGGACGAACAGAAACTGTCCAAAGAAGAAATCCTGAAGCTGGTAACAATCCGGTATTCCATGGGACTGAATCGCTATCAGAAGTATGTGGCTACAACGATTGCAAGTGATGTCAGTGAAAGTACAACAGCTGCTATTATGGAAAACCTGGATACTCTTCAGGGAGTTAATATTGAAGAGGATTCAATCCGTTATTACCCAGACAGCAAATATTTTGCGTCTATTCTTGGTTATACGGGTGTGATTTCACAAGATGAATATGATGCGTTGGATGAAAAGGAGCAGGACTCGTATTCTCTTACGGATGTGGTTGGAAAAGCAGGGCTGGAGCAGACACTGGATAAAACACTTCAGGGTGAAAAAGGTGAAATCAAACTTTATGTTAACAGTGTGGGAAAGGTCATTGAGTCCAAGCAGGGGAAAAAGGCAAAGGCAGGAAATGATGTCTATCTTTCTATTGATGCCAATCTGCAAAAGGCAGCTTATGATCTCCTGGAAGAAAAGCTTGCCGGAATCATCCTTTCCAATCTGACTACGTCTCTGACCTATGACCGTACACAGGCAGAAGAGGGAAGTGATGTGAAGATACCGATTGGTGATGTTTACAATGCATTTATTTCCAATGAGATTCTGAATGTGGGACATTTTGAGGCTGCGGATGCCGGGGAGACTGAGAAAAGTGTGTATGCGTCATTTTCTTCTAAAAAGGAGGCAGTGCTTGCAGATGTGATGGCACAGCTGAGTGATTCAGGTGCGCCGGCATATAAAGACTGTGATGAGGATATGCAGGCATATCTCAGTTATATTATCAGTACTGTACTTACCCAGAATGCAGCAATCATTCAGAAAGATTCGATTGATACCAATGATTCTACATATATTGCGTGGGAAAATGATGAGAGCATCAGTCTCTATACTTATCTGAATTATGCGATCTCCAAGAACTGGATCAATACATCAAAACTGACTGATTATATGAACAGTGACAGTGAGTATTCGGATCAGAATGAAGTATATCAGGGGATTCTGGCGTATATCAGTGCAAATCTTCCTAAGGATTCCGGATTTGACAAACTGATCTACAAGTATATGATACGCAATGAAGAAATCACAGGAAGCCAGATTGGTATGATGCTTTATGAGCAGGGAATTCTGAATTATGATGCAGATGTTTATAATAAGCTTGCGGATGGTACAATGACCGCCTATGATTTCATGTATTCCAAGATTGAAGATCTGGAAATCACACCGGGACAGCTTGGACTGGAACCATCTACCGGATCGGTCGTAGTAACTGACACGAAGACAGGACAGCTTCTTGCCTGTGTATCCTACCCGGGATATGATAATAACCGGCTTGCAAATACCATGGATTCAGGCTATTATACAAAGCTTTTAAATGATCAGTCAGCACCGTTATATAATAATGCGACGCAGGAGAAGACGGCACCGGGATCTACTTACAAACCACTGGTTGCTGTTGCCGGACTGACAGAAGATGTCATTGATACCAGTACGTATATCAGCTGCGGCGGACTCTATGAAAAAATTTCACCGAGTCCACGATGCTGGATTTATCCGGGGTCGCATGGAAGTCTGAATGTGACGAGTGCGATCCAGCATTCCTGTAATATGTTCTTCTATGAAGTTGGATACCGTCTGGGACTTACAAACCAGATGCTCAGTAATGCAAAGAGCAGCGAGTCGGGATATTCTTCTGACCAGGGATGTGAGACGCTTCTGAAATATGCGACTATGTTTGGACTGAACCAGACAACAGGAATCGAAATTCCGGAATCGTCACCTCAGGTATCTGATCAGGACTCTGTACGTTCTGCAATCGGTCAGGGTACTAATAACTATACGACAACTCAGCTTGCAAGATATGTTACAGCAATTGCAAACAGAGGAACTGTTTATAATCTTTCCCTTCTGGATCATGTGGAAAATAAGGATGGTAAGGTAACAAAAACTTACGAACCGGATGTGCTGAACCAGATAGAGGGTGTTTCCGGAAATACATGGGATGCTGTTCAGTCGGGAATGCGGGCAGTTGTTACCAGCAACAGTACATATTCTTCGTTGGGAAATATTACAATGTCAGGTAAAACCGGTACGGCACAGCAGAGTACTACACATCCGGATCACGGTCTGTTTGTTGGCTATGCGCCAAGTGACGATCCGAAAGTCGCATTTGCGATCCGTATCAAAAATGGTTATGAATCTTTATATCCGTCAGAGATTGGAAGAGACCTGATGCGCTATTATTATGGAGAGACAAGCCGTGATGAGCTGATCACAGGGCATGCATCGGCAGCAGGTTCATCATCGACACATGGAGACTAGATTGAGGGGGATCACAGGTATGAAACAGAAAGTCATCATTAAAAGTAATAAATACGGTCTGATTGTTCATATGGATCCTGATGCAGAGTATACAGAGATTCTGAAGGAATTGAGAGAAAAATTTACCGAATCTGCCCGCTTTTTCAAAGATGCGACCATGGCGGTTACGTTTGAAGGGCGGATTCTTACAAAACCACAGGAAGAAGAGGTCATTGGTCTGATCACTGATGTCGCTCATATCCATATTGTCTGTATTTTTGATACTAATGAAAATACAGAAAGATTATACAAAAAAGTAGTAGAAGACTCTCTTAACAGTTTAACCAGAAAAGAAGGTCAGTTCTACAAAGGTACACTCAGACAAAGGCAGGTACTGGAGACAGAGCAGAGTATTATTATACTTGGCGATGTAGAGTTTGGTGCAACCGTAGTATCCAAGGGCAATATTGTTGTGCTGGGTGCGGTAAGGGGAACGGTACATGCCGGGGCAACAGGAGATCGGAATGCGTTTATTACGGCGTTGTCGATGAGACCGCATGTGATGAAGATTGCAGATATTGTATCAACACATACATATCTTCAGGACGAAACCGTAAGACCAAGTATCGCCCGTCTTGACGGCAAGCGCATTTATATCGATCCACTGGAGAATTTAGAGTGGTAGGAGGATCTGAAAAATGGGTGAAATTATTGTAGTGACATCGGGAAAAGGCGGTGTCGGAAAAACAACAACGACAGCAAATATAGGTGCCGGACTTTCAAGGCTCGGGAAAAAGGTACTGGTGATCGATACGGATCTGGGTCTTCGGAATCTGGATGTTGTCATGGGACTTGAAAACCGGATCGTATATAATCTGGTCGACGTGATCGAAGGTGGCTGCCGTTTGAAGCAGGCGATGATTAGTGATAAGCGTCATGAAAATCTGTATCTGCTGCCATCGGCACAGACAAAGGATAAGTCAGCGATCACACCGGAGCAGATGATCAAGCTTACAAATGAGCTTCGAGATGAATTTGATTACGTTTTACTGGATTGTCCGGCAGGGATTGAGCAGGGATTCCAGAATGCGATTGCCGGAGCTGACAGAGCATTTGTTGTGACAACGCCAGAAGTATCCTCCATTCGTGATGCTGACCGCATCATTGGGCTGCTGGAGCAGAATCACATGAAAAAACTGAATCTTATTATTAACCGTATTAGGATGGATATGGTGAAAAGAGGAGAGATGATGTCAGTAGAAGATGTGACAGAGATTCTTCCTATCGATCTGATTGGAGCAATTCCGGATGATGAACAGGTCGTGATCGGAACGAACCAGGGAGAGGCGGTTGTAGATATGGATTCGCTGGCAGGAAAAGCATATACCAATATCTGCCGGCGTATAACCGGTGAAGAAGTGCCATTTCTCGATCTGGATAAACAGGAAAGTTTGTTTTACAAACTTTCCCATATGTTTAAAAGAAATTAGGAGGATGTATCATGCATGTATTTGAAAGAGGTATGCACCATTCATCTGTCCGCATTGCAAAAGAACGTTTGAAAAGCCTTCTTGTTTCGGACCGGGTGCAGTGTCAGCCAGATACTTATGAACTTTTGTGCGGAGAATTATACCACACAATCGGAAAATACATGAAGATAACCGAAGATAATTTTAAAGTGGAAATAACACGTTCACAGATTAGAATCAACTTGACAGGAGAAAAATCGTGAGATTACCAAAAAAGACAAAACCTTATCATTTAAAAGATGTGAAATTCGGTCTGGTCATTTCTGTTATTGCTATATCGATTATCGGAGTTATGGTAATCGGAAGTGCAAAGCAGGCAGTACAGGGAAGACAGATCATAGGACTTGTCGCCGGAGTGATCCTGATGATCATTCTTTCGATGATAGACTATGTATGGCTTCTGAACTTTTACTGGATTTTATACGGGATCAATATCATTGCACTGGTATGTGTAAAGCTGTTTGGAACCAATGTAAATGGTGCACAGCGGTGGATCGATATCGGAGTGACGAATTTTCAGCCATCAGAGCTCAGCAAAATACTGGTTGTCTTATTCTTTGCAAAATTTCTGATGAATCATGAGGATGATCTGAACAGTGCTGCAACCATCCTGAAAGCAGTAGGACTGATTGCACCAACACTGATCCTGATCGTTCTTCAGCCAGACCTTTCAACAACCTTATCCATAGCGCTTGTCTTTTGTGCTATGATGTATCTGGCGGGACTGAGTTATCGATTTATCGGAACCCTGATTGCGATTCTGGTTCCGGTTACGATTATTTTTATCAGTATTGTTGTACAGCCAAATCAGCCATTTCTGCACGATTATCAGCAAAAGCGTATTCTGGCATGGCTGGAACCGCAGAAATATGCAAGTGATGAAGCTTACCAGCAGAATAATGCAATTATGGCGATTGGTTCCGGACAGCTTACCGGTAAAGGACTGAATAATAATACAACCACATCCGTGAAGAACGGAAATTTTATTTCTGAGCCACAGACAGACTTTATTTTTGCAATTGTAGGTGAAGAATTAGGTTTTGTGGGTTGCTGTATCGTGATTGGTCTGTTATTATTGATTGTAGTACAATGCATATTGATAGGACTCAGGGCACAAGATCTGGCGGGGCGGATTATTTGCTGCGGTGTAGCCGCGCAGATAGGATTTCAGTCGTTTATCAATATCGGCGTGGCAACAGGGATCTTACCAAATACAGGAATTCCCCTTCCGTTTGTTAGTTACGGACTGACTTCGCTTATCAGCTTATATATGGGAATTGGCATTGTATTAAATATAGGGCTTCAGCCTAAAAAATATCAGTAAAAGGAGCTGAGAAAATGAATATCGGACTTATTGCGCATGACTCTAAGAAAACACTGATGCAGAATTTCTGTATTGCATATCGTGGGATTTTGAGCAAGCATGAGTTGTATGCGACCGGTACAACCGGCCGGCTGATCGAAGAAGTTACTAATCTTTCTATTCACAAATATCTTGCGGGACCGCTGGGCGGCAAACAACAGCTCGGTGCGCAGATTGCACAGAATGGAATTGATGCTCTGATCTTTCTTCGGGATCCACAGAATCCAAAGCCACATGAACCGGATGTAAATGATGTCATTCGTCTTTGTGACATGCACAACATCCCGATGGCTACCAATCTTGCAACGGCAGAAATCATTATACTTGCATTAGACAGAGGAGACTTGGATTGGCGTGAGATGTATAAGTAGAGCAAAAAGTGCCGCACTGGTATGTGTGGCATCGATAAGTCTGTTTACAGGTGGTTGCATCGGAGGAAAAGGAGCAACACCTGTGACAGCATATGAACTTAAAAATTATAATCAGGATTTATACCAGGGAAAGCTTTATGCAGAGGAGCTGTGTGTAGCACAAAATGATGTGGCGTTAGAGGGATATACAGAAGATACTGAATTGCACAGTGCTGCATTATTTGATCTTACAGGAGAACGTGTATTATATTCTTATAAAGCGCATGAACGACTGTATCCTGCCAGTACAACCAAGATCATGACGGCACTTCTCGCTATTGAGAATGCAAATTTGGATGACCAGGTGACGATTAGTGGAAACGCAGATGCATCCAGTTTTTCGGCGGATGCACAGGTGTGCGGCCTTGCGAAAGGAGAAGTCTGGACACTCAGGGATCTTTTGGGAGCTCTTCTTTTGTATTCTGGAAATGATGCAGCAACTGCAATCGCGGAATATGTAGGTGGATCAGAAGAAGCGTTTGTTAATATGATGAACCGCAGAGCCCAGGAATTGATGGCGAACGGGACTCATTTTATGAATCCGCACGGACTGCATGATGACAATCATTATACAACAGCGTATGACCTTTATCTGATATTTAATGAGTGCATAAAGCATGAAGATTTTGTAAATATCATACAGAGTGAAGCATATACCGCACATTATACAGATGTGGACGGTAACAGCCAGGAGGCGTTGTTTACACCGACCAATCTCTATGCGCAGGGAGAGGTGGATGTGCCGGAGAATGTTACGATCGTAGGCGGGAAGACCGGGACAACGGATGAAGCAGGATATTGTCTGATTCTGATGGAAAAAGATTCCAGTGACAATCCATACATATCGATTGTTATGGGAGCCTCAGAAAAACCGGTTCTGTATGAGGATATGACATCATTGATCGAGGCAATCCCGTCTGGCCAGCAGTAAATGTGGTGTGTGAATCTTATCGTATACACAAAAAGGGGCATCTCTTGTCTGGGAGCCCCTTTCTTTTTTACAAGCATGTAGAAAATACACCGAGATGGTATCAGGTACATTACCTGGGCGTATTAAGATTCGGACATGGATCCGATTCTACCAAAAAGACTGATCAGGTAGAGTCCACACAGTCCGACGATCGTGTAGACGATACGTGAGAACCATGACATGTTTCCAAAAAGCCAGGCAATAAGATCCAGACGGAATATACCGATCAGAAGCCAGTTCACAGCACCGATGATCACGACGGTGAGTGCTGTATTATCAAACCATTTCATGTAAATATCCTCCTTATACGATTCTATACGGTTAGTATGTGTTAAAACTTTGTGATTATTCATAAATGAGAGGAAAAAGATGTTATATTATAAATATTCGGATTACCTGAAAAACAAATATGGTGAAAAAGTATACAAGCTTCCGGTGAACCTTCCGGTCACATGTCCGAACCGTCTTGACGGAGATGGATGTGCATTCTGTGCCGGTGCAGGAACCGGATTTGAGGCAATGTCGGCTGCAGTTTCTGTCACAGAACAGTTGACACGGACCAGACAGATGATCACGAGAAAATACCATGCCAACAAATATATTGCATATTTTCAGAATTATACCAATACCTTTCTTCCTCCGGACAGATTTCGCAGTTATCTGATGGAGGCTACCAGGATTCCGGGTGTCGTGGAGATATCTGTTTCCACAAGACCGGATTGTGTTTCGGCTGAGTATCTTGATATTATGAGAGATATCCGCGCGATGACTGGAATTCAAATGAATGTAGAACTTGGATTACAGACAGCAAATTATCATACACTGCAGATGATCGATAGGGGACATGGTCTTGCAGAATTTATCGATGCAGTACTGCGGATTAAAAGATATACTGGTATTTCAATCTGTACCCATGTGATTCTTAATCTTCCGGGAGATACGGCAGCGGATGCAAAAGAGACTGCAAGAATCCTTACTGCGCTTGGTGTGGATATTGTGAAACTGCATTCGCTTTATATTGCCAGAAATACACGGTTGTGCGATTGGTATGAAAATGGTAAAATAACGGTATGTTCAAAGGAAGAATATTTTGAAAGAGTGATTACGTTTCTTGAACAGATTCCGGAAACCGTGGCAGTAGAACGAATGTTTTCAAGAATTCCTGAGAAAGATGCGGTGTTCTGTAACTGGGGATGTAGCTGGTGGAGGCTGAGGGACGAACTGCTGCAGAAGATGGAAGAGGAAGGCAGGTATCAGGGCAGGTGCTGTGATTATCTGAATGGTGCGGCACTGTGCCTGTTAAAATCCGAATAGATTTGGAGGCTTGATTTTTGGCTGGGAAAAAGAAGAATACGGAGGTCGTCAGCCTCCAGAAATATAAACGAAAAGGATATTTAAATATTGGTACGATTCTGTTTGGAATTATTTTTGTGTATCTTGTTTTTACCGTTCTGATCTATTTTACAAAAGACAGAGTGAGTGTATATGAGGTACGGGAAGGAAGCATTTTAAAAGACAGGAATCTTACCGGAATGGTTCTCAGAAAAGAAACGGTGGTAAATGCTGAAAAAAGCGGATATGTCAATTATTTTGTAGACGATGCGCAGAAGGTTGCACTTGGAACCAATATTTACACCATTACGTCTTCCAAGCTCGAGACACAGACGGATCAGGACAGCAATGAAGAAGTTTCCCTGAATGCAGATGAATGGAACAGTATTCTGCTGAAGGCACAGGGATTTAATGAATCCTATTCACCGGAGGAATTTAAGACGGCATCAAATCTGAAAAGTGAAGTAACAGCGATCTTACAGAACAATACGACACAGAGCAGGGTTGCACAGCTGAATTCTATTTTGCAGTCCGGAAATGTAGATGCATTTCAAAGCCCGGATGACGGAATCGTGGAGCTTTCGGTAGATGGCTATGAAAATCTGACGACAGATAATATCACGGATGAGATGTTTGATAAGGCAAATTACAGTGTCACAGAGCTTTCAGGCAACCAGAAGATTGATGCAGGGCAGCCGGTATATCGCCTGGTCACAGATGAAGAGTGGACGGTAACGGTACGCCTGACCTCTGATCTGGCACAAACCTTCCAGAAAAAAATGAACGGGGAAGATTCCCTTTCTGTTGAGGTCAGATTCCTGAAGGATAATAAGGACCTGTGGGGAACTATGCGACTTACGGAAAAGAAAAATGATATTTATGCCAATATTACTTTTAAGGATTCTATGATCCGGTATGCAGATGAACGGTTCGTGAATATTGAACTGATCCTGGAAGACGAGTCCGGGCTTAAGATTCCGAAAACCTCGGTAACGGAGAAAGATTGTTATGCTGTTCCGATAGATTATATCACGAGCGGCGGGGCTTCTCAGAACGAAGGTGTCTACAGGCAGACGACCAAAAAAGGAAAGACGACAACGGAATTTATTCCGGTGACGATCATTAACGAGGATACGGAATCGGGTATTGCATATCTGGATACAGAGAATCTGAAAAAAGGAGATACTCTTTTGTTGCCGGAATCTTCCGATACGATGGATCTTTTGAAAACCGAAAGCATCAAAGGAGTTTATAATGTCAATAAAGGCTATGCTGTATTCAAGCAGGTTCAGATCCTGAGTGAGAGTGATGAATACTATATTATTGCAGAAGGAAACAGCTACAGTCTATCCAATTATGATCATATTGCCCTGAACGGAGATTCTGTTCGGGATAATCAGATAGTAAGTCAATAAGAAATGGAGTGAAAGAAATGATCACAGAAAACTTAAAAGATGTGGAAGCACGTGTATGCGCTGCATGCGAACGCTCCGGCAGAAAACGGGAGGATGTAACACTGATTGCTGTCAGCAAGACCAAACCGGTAGAAATGCTGGAAGAAGCGTATGCTTACGGTTGCCGTTATTTTGGTGAAAATAAAGTGCAGGAACTGGATGAAAAATATGACATAATGCCGAAGGATATTCACTGGCAGATGATTGGTCATCTGCAGCGCAACAAAGTAAAATGTATCATCGATAAGGCAGAGTTGATCCATTCTGTTGATTCTATTCGTCTTGCGGAAACAATTGATAAAGAAGCAGCGAAAAAAGGTATTGTTGTAAATGTGCTTCTCGAAGTAAACATGGCAAAAGAAGATACAAAATTTGGTTTGATGCCAGAGGAAGTTATGGATTTTATTCATGAAATTGTCAGATTTCAACACATAAAAGTACAAGGATTGATGACAATTGCTCCGTTTGTAGAAAACCCGGAAGAAAATCGTATACATTTTGCAAACTTACGAAAATTATCTGTTGACATTGCAAAGGAAAAAGTTGATAATGTTAACATGAGTATTCTTTCAATGGGGATGACCAATGATTTTGAAGTTGCTATAGAAGAGGGAGCCACCATGGTTCGGATAGGGACAGCAATTTTTGGCGAGCGAAATTATGCTCATCAGATTTAGATACCACAGATAGGAGTGTATAAGAAAAATGGGAGTATTAGATAAGTTTTTAGACGTTATGAAATTAAACGGCGACGATGATGAGTATGATGATGATTTCTACGATGAAGATGACGATTTTGAAGATGAGTCATATGAAGAAGAGAAGCCAAAAAAGAATATTTTTGGAAAGAAAGATAAACCGGCTGCTTACGAAGAAGAAGAGGAAGATTATCAGCTTAAAAAATCAGGTCGTTCAAATAAAGTCACCCCGATGCGCCAGCCTTCTACACGCAGAAATGCTCCTGCAATGGAAGTTTGTGTAATCAAACCAAACGCAATGGATGATACACGCGAGATTACAGAGACTCTTCTCGCGGGAAGAACTGTTATTTTGAATCTGGAAGGTATGGATCTTGAGATCGCGCAGAGAATTATTGATTTCACATCAGGATCTGCTTTTGCAATTGATGGTAATCTTCAGAAGATTTCAAGTTATATTTTTCTGGTAACACCGGCAAATGTTGATATTTCCGGCGATATGCAGGATCTTCTGAATACTTCGTTCGATGTGCCGATCCAGAACCGTTACTAGAAGAAAGAAGACAGGGTATGGAAAAAGAAGAGACTTTACTTCGTAAACGTCTGATTGAGCTGTCTAACAATGCTTATCAGAGAGGAATCATTATGTATTCCGATTTCCTGAACCTGAATGAACTGAATATATTACATACTACGCCGAAGGATTCTTTCCCTGTTCCATACAGGACCTTTGGCGGGTATGATCCGTCAGAGCGTCAGATGGCAGCATTTCTACCTGATGCTTTTTATATGTATATGGATGAGGAAAGTATCCGCAGTACATATCCGATCCGCATTCTGAAGATCAGTCCGCTACAGCCGAAATTTGCTGAGGAATTATCACACAGAGATTATCTGGGTGCACTTCTGAACCTTGGGATCACAAGGGCAAAGACGGGAGATATTCTGATTCACGATAAGGAAGCTTATGTTTTTGTACATCAGGAACTGACGGAGTTTCTTGTAAAAGAACTGACCAGGGTACGTCATACAACCGTTCGTGCCGTAGAAGTAGAAAATGCAGATTTTAAATGGGAGCCAAAGTACGAAGAGATTAAGGGGACTGTTGCGTCAGTACGCCTGGATTCCCTTCTTTCACTGGCTTTTTCTTCGTCCAGAAGTAAACTTACTGCATTGATTGAGGCTGGGCGTGTATATGTAAACGGAAAGCTGATTACCAGTAATGGATATCATGTAAAGGACAACGATATCGTTTCCGTAAGACAGATGGGACGTTTTCAGTATGAAGGAGTTCTTTCCGAGACAAAAAAAGGACGTTATTATGTTACAATCCGAAAGTATATCTAATGGCATTAGCAGTAAAGGAGAGCATATGAAGAACAGACCAGGGTTAAAACAATATATTTTTGCAGCACTTGGAGTCGTAATCCTGGTGCTTCTGGATCAGTATACAAAGCTTCTGGCAATTGCACATTTGAAGGATCAGTCTGCATTTGTGTTGTGGAATAATGTTTTTGAATTGCATTATCTTGAAAACAGAGGAGCTGCATTTGGGATTTTTCAGAACCAGCGATGGTTCTTTGTCATCATGACCGTTGTGATCCTTGTTATTGTGAGCTGGTTTTATGGCAGAACTCCGGTAGAAAAAAGATATCTGCCACTCAGAATCTGTATGATCGTTCTGACAGCCGGAGCAATCGGGAATTTTATTGACCGTCTGACCAGAGGATATGTGGTTGACTTTTTTTATTTTTCACTGATTGATTTTCCGATTTTTAATGTGGCGGATATTTATGTGACTGTGACGTTTATCGTTCTGGTTCTGCTGATCTTTTTTTATTATAAGGACGAAGATTTTTCTATTTATTCGCGCAGACAGGAGCAGAAACATGCAGATTAAAGAATTTCAGAGTGAAGAAAATGCAGGGGAGAGAATCGACAAATTTCTCACAGAGAAAGTGCCGGAGCTTTCCCGTTCTTATATTCAAAAACTGATAAAAGAAAAAAATGTAAAGGTAAATTCCACAGTAATCAAATCTAACTATAAGGTTGCAAAAGGAGATCAAATTCAGATTACGATACCGGATTTGACGGAACCGGATATCCTGCCGGAAAAAATACCATTGGATATTCTCTATGAGGATGATGATATCCTGGTGGTTAATAAGCCGAAAGGTATGGTAGTGCACCCGGCAGCAGGTCATTATACCGGAACCCTGGTCAATGCGATCATGTATCATTGCAAAGACCGGCTTTCAGGAATCAACGGTGTAATGCGTCCGGGAATCGTACACAGGATCGATATGGATACTACCGGTTCTCTTCTGG
Organism: Coprococcus sp. TM115-187; assembly: GCF_027679115.1. Classification (NCBI taxonomy): domain Bacteria; kingdom Bacillati; phylum Bacillota; class Clostridia; order Lachnospirales; family Lachnospiraceae; genus Coprococcus; species Coprococcus sp. TM115-187. The sequence goes on from NZ_JAQEKS010000018.1 coordinate 41,989, forward strand.
TATGTAAAAATGATACCGCACACCAGATCCTTGCAGAGCAGTTAAAAGAGCATAGCATTAAGCGGATTTATCATGCAATTGTACACGGTAATATCAAAGAGGATTCCGGTACTGTGAATGCGCCGATCGGACGCCATCCGATTGACCGAAAGAAAATGAGTATCAATGAGAAAAATGGCAGAAATGCAGTGACACACTACCGGGTCCTGGAGCGGTTTGGCGATTATACTTATATTGCCTGTGAGCTTGAAACCGGTCGCACACATCAGATCCGTGTGCATATGGCAAGTATCCATCATCCGTTGCTTGGAGACTGTGTATATGGTCCGGCAAAATGTCCGTGGACACTACAGGGGCAGACACTTCATGCGAAAATTCTTGGAATTATCCATCCGAGAACCGGAAAATATATGGAATTTGATGCCCCACTTCCGGAATATTTTGAAAATTTATTGAAAAAACTACGCAAAATGTCATGAAAATCTATACATTTATTATGAATTGTTATATAATATGTATAGGATAATCATGGAATAATGACCTGCAAAGGAGCGTGACGTTTATGAGTAAAACACATACAATTATAACAATAGGTCGTCAGTTTGGAAGCGGAGGACGCGAGATTGGAAAACGTCTGGCAGATGAACTGGGAATTGAGTTTTATGATAAAGAATTGTTGTCACGGGCAGCAAAGGACAGTAAGATATGCAAAGAGCTTTTTGAGACACATGATGAAAAACCGACGAACAGTTTTCTCTATTCATTGGTAATGGATACATATTCTATGGGATTTGCATCCGGTTCTGTCAATGAAATGCCACTAAATCACAAAATTTTCCTTGCGCAGTTTGATGCGATCAAAAAGATTGCGGAGGAAGGACCGTGTGTACTGGTAGGAAGATGTGCGGATTATGCGCTGGAAGAGCGGGATGATGTACTAAGTGTATTCATTCATGCAGATCTGGAAGACAGGATTAAAAATGTAGCAAAGCTGAATGAACTGACAGATAACAAAGCAAAAGATCTGATACATAAGACAGATAAACGCAGGGCAAGCTATTACAATTATTATACCAACAAAAAATGGGGCGATGCCGAAAGTTATGATATTTGTATAAACAGTTCCAAGTTTGGGGTTGACGGATGTGTGAAAGCTATCAAAGATTTTCTTGAATTAAAGGCAAGCTTTGAAGAGTAAGAACAGCGATTATAATGTTATAAGACGGGGGAAATAAAAATCCCCCGTTTTTTAGACCTGTAGCAAAATACTTATGTTCTGATAATTTCGGAACACAGGCATTATAGTGTCAAATAAAGAGAAGAAAGAGGAGACAAGAAAACATGAAATTTGTAATTCAGAGAGTAACACATGCCGAGGTTGCGGTAGAAGGAGAAGTGATCGGAAAGATTGGAAAAGGATTTATGGTGCTGATCGGAGTGGCACAGGATGATACCAGAGTGATTGCAGACAAAATGGTAAAGAAGTTGACAGGACTTCGCATTTTTGAAGATGAGAACGGAAAGACCAATCTTGCCCTGAAGGATGTGGATGGAGAACTTCTTCTGATTTCCCAGTTTACCTTATATGCAAACTGTAAAAAAGGATTCCGCCCAAGTTTTATTGAGGCAGGTGCACCGGATATGGCAAATGAACTGTATGAATATATTATTGAAGAATGTAAGAAAGTGATCCCGGTTGTGGAAAGAGGAAACTTTGGCGCAGATATGAAGGTATCTCTTTTAAATGACGGTCCATTTACGATCGTGCTGGATTCGGAGCAGATTTGTTAAATTATTATTTGGTTTCTAAAGATGTATCGTGTATAATAGAATACAGATGGAATACACAAGAAAGTGGGGAATGTAATAATGAGTTATGAAGCATTAAACAGCAGGATTATGGAGATGAAGGATGAAATTCTTGCTGGAATCCAACAGAACATGAGAATTGAAAGCGTGCGTGGTGAGGCACAGCCAGACGCGCCATATGGTCCGGGACCGAAGGCTGCTCTGGAAGATGCCCTTGAACTTGGCCGCAAGCTTGGCTTCAAGGTTGGGCAGGCAGACAATCGTATAGGCTGGGTAGAATATGGAGAAGGAAAAGAGATGGTAGGCGTTCTTGGTCATGTAGACGTTGTACCGGCTGGCGATACCGGTTGGACTTATCCTGCCTATGGTGCCGAGATCCACGATGGAATTCTTTGGGGAAGAGGATGTCTGGATGATAAGGGACCGATCATTGGATCAATTTACGCATTGAAGGCGATCCGTGACCTGAATCTTCCAATTGACCGTAGAATCCGTGTTATTTTTGGATCGGATGAGGAATGTGGCTCTTCATGCGCAGCGTATTACGTAGAGAACGGATATGAGATGCCGACGATCGGATTTACTCCGGATGCAGATTTCCCTGTTATTTTCTGTGAAAAAGGAACGACCGGCATCAAAGGCGGTTCTAAGGTTTATGACAAAGGTCATATCGAAGTGGAATATTTTGGTGGTGGAATTGCTGACAATGTCGTGATTCCAACTTGTAAACTGATCGTAAAAGGAGATATTAAGGTAGCAGAGACAGAAGGAATCACTGTGACGCATGAAAACGGAAAAACAATCGTTGAAGCGGTGGGAAGAAGCGCACATGGAAGTACCCCGCATCTTGGTGTAAATGCAGCAATTCTTCTTTTGAATGCAGTGAAAGAGAATGAATTTGGTGGAGAATTCCAGCAACTGATGGAATTTCTTCTGAAAGAGATCGGAGCGGAGACAAATGGAGAATCACTGGGAGTACATTATGTGGATGAAGAAACTGGTGAGACAACCGTAAACCTTGGTATTGTTTATTATGATGGAGAAGAGACCTATTTTACATTAGATGTCCGTTATCCAAAAAATGCAGATCCGAAAGTTGTTGATGATACACTGATCAATCATATCAACAGTTACACATTCGATGTGCTCCGGAAAAATAACCACAAAATTCTCTATGTACCAAAAGACTCTGAACTGGTGACAAAGCTCGTTCATGTATATGAAGAAGAGACTGGCGAGCACCTGGAACCACTTGCAATCGGTGGTGGAACTTACGCAAAGAAATTCCCGAACATGGTTGCATTCGGACCGGTATTTCCAGGTGAAGCAGACGTGATCCATCAGCCAGATGAACATGTGGAAGTAGAAAAGCTTCTCCGTGCACTGCAGATTACGGCAGCAGCAATGTACGAACTTGCAAAAAAATAGTAGAAAACAGTACTGACTGAATCATCTGAATATGTCATATATAGATACGAGCATCGAAGGGTGAGCTGTTCAATGGAACAAAAGCCGGATAAGATGACAGGTTGAGAATACCTGTACATCTTATCCGGCTTTTTTGATGCATTTGAAAAAATATTTATGATAGTAAGAGAAAAAGGGATATGGAGAAGAACATATATAAAAAACAGGTGATTACTTGCAAAAAGCACTTCTATCTGAGATGCTTCTGCAAGTAATCACCTGTTTTTTAAAAATTAACGGAAGAAGCGCATAACAGCAGCAACTTTCCCTAAAATCGTAACATCTTCAAGGATAAATGGTTCCATTGCATCATTCTCCGGTTGAAGACGGATCACACCTTCTTCTCGGTAAAACGTCTTTACCGTTGCACCGTCATCAATCAGAGCAACAACCATGTCACCGTTCTCTGCAGTTGCCTGTTTTTCCACAATGACATAATCTCCATCCAGTATACCGGCATTTATCATACTTTCACCCTGAACTTTCAGCATAAAGAGTTCTTTATTTGATGAAATATATTCAGTAGGAACAGGATAGTAATCTTCAATATTCTCCTGTGCAAGAACCGGTTCTCCTGCAGCTACATGGCCTACGATCGGAATCTGAACCATCTCACGTCTTGTGAGATTAAATGAATCATCCAGAATCTCGATTGCACGTGGTTTGGTTGGGTCACGTCGTATGTATCCGTTCTTCTCAAGAGTCTCGAGATGAGAGTGTACAGAAGAAGTTGACTTCAGATTCACAGCATCACAGATCTCACGTACAGCCGGTGGAAAACCACGTTGCAGGATCTGGGACTTAATATATTCAAGTATCTCTTCCTGTTTCTTGCTAATATTACCTTTACTCATAAAAGACCTCCTAAATCTGTATCTATATCAATTTGAATTATTATCTGAACTATTAAAATTATCATATCATACAGAAGAAAAAATAGCAAACAAATGTTTAGAAAATACGTTCGATTTGCATATTGACAAACGTATGTTCTTGCTGTATATTGATAACAGAACAGTTGTTCGGGAACATGCTTTCTGGTATATAGGAGAACTGAAAAGATTACAGAAGAAAAGGGAGGAATTTATCATGAGATCAGAGAAAAGAAAAGATATGTATGCAGATCGATATCATGCAGGAGCAAAAGGACAGAAGCACTGTCATTATGCAAAGCACCGTAAGACGAATTCTATCAGACGGTTTGTGACAGGGATTGCGGCTCTGGTGATGGTTATGTCACTGAGTTTTGGATTTGGAAGCTTTTTCTCCAGTGCGCACGATAGCAAAGTTGAAGAACCTTCCGGAGAGAGATATTATAAAAGTGTCCAGCTTGAAAAAGGGGATTCACTCTGGAGCATTGCACAAAGATACAGACGAACAGAAGATTCTATATATGAATATATGGATGAGCTGGCAGAAGCAAATCATTTAAGTTTAAAAGACAGGAATAATCTCCAGGAAGGAGACTATCTGGTTGTTTCGTATTATGGAGATGATTCTGTTTATTAAAGACCATCTGTGCTGTCAGGTAGCAGCGAATAATCTGCCTGACAGCACATTATATACACTCTATTTTTTATAAAAGTCTAAAAGACTAAGACATTCTTAAGGTCTCTAACCAAGATCCCATCGCTCACCCCGTCTTAGTCTTTCCGGACTTTTTAATTTTATACTAAGAAATTTTATATTTTTAAGGCTATACTTGATTTTACTAGTGACTTTAAAGGATTATCATGATAAAATCAAACAGGTGTATTTAATTTTAGAATAAAAGAGGAGATTTTGTTATGGATAATCATAAAAAAAGGAGTACATTTTCCGGTAAATTAGGATATGTACTGTCAGCAGCAGGAGCTTCTGTAGGTCTTGGAAATATCTGGAGGTTTCCTTATCTTGCGGCGAAATATGGCGGAGGAATTTTTCTGCTTATCTATATTCTGTTAGCCCTTACTTTCGGTTATACGATGATAATTGCTGAATCAGCAATTGGCCGTATGACAAGAAAAAGTCCGGTAGGTGCGTTCAAATCTTTTGGAAAGTCAAAATGGATTTCTTTTGGTGGATGGATTAATGCGATTATTCCGGTTCTGATTGTACCATATTATTCTGTAATTGGAGGATGGGTTATCAAGTACCTTTTGGAATATGTAAAAGGGAACAGCAGTAGTCTGGCTCAAGATGGATATTTTTCGGAGTTTATTTCAAATGGATTTTCTACAGAAATCTGTTTTATCATATTCTGTCTGATTACATTGATTATTATTTATGCAGGTGTTCGGAATGGAATTGAGCGTGTTTCAAAGTTTATGATGCCGATTTTGATCGTGCTTTCGCTGATCATTACCATTTACTCAGTAACACGACCAGGTGCAATGGAAGGCGTGAAGTATTTTCTGGTGCCAAATCCAAAGAATTTCTCATGGATGTCTGTGGTAGCTGCTATGGGACAGATGTTTTATTCCCTATCGATTGCTATGGGAATTTTGATCACATTTGGTTCTTATATGAAGAAAGATATTTCGATTGAAGATTCTACAAGAAATGTAGAAGTATTTGATACAGCGATTGCAATTATGGCAGGACTTATGATCATCCCAGCCGTATTTGCGTTTTCAGGTGGAAATCCGGATATGTTACAGGCAGGGCCGGCACTGATGTTTATTACAATACCAAAGGTGTTTGAGAATATGGGATTGGGAACAGCAATTGGAATTCTGTTCTTTCTGCTTGTTCTTTTTGCTGCGCTGACAAGCTCAATCGCATTGACAGAGAGTGCAGTATCTACATTTGAAGATGAAATCGGCTGGAGCCGTAAAAAGTCTACTGTGCTTGTTGGTGTGATCATGATAGTATTAGGAAGTTTATCTTCACTTGGATATGGACCACTTGCATTTGTGAAAATTATTGGTATGCAGTTCCTGGATTTCTTTGATTTCCTGACTAATTCGGTAATGATGCCGATCGCGGCACTGATGACAAGTCTTTTGGTAGCTAGAGTTGTTGGGGTAAAGAAGATAGAAGAAGAGATTATTCATGGAGAAAATGCATTCCGCAGAAAGAAGATTTTTGCTGTTATGATTAAATATCTGTGTCCAATCTTTGTTCTGATTATTTTGATCAGTTCTGTGGCGAATGCATTTGGATGGATTTCCATGTAGAATAATATGTGAAAAAAGGAGTGTAAAGAAATGGAACAGATGAAAGTTGGAATTATCGGTGCTGGGCGAATTGCAGCAAATATGGCGAAAACACTGGACGGTATGGACGATGCGGCTGCATATGCCATTGCTGCAAGAAATCTTGACAGAGCGCAGAAATTTGCCAAAGAATGGGGATTTGAAAAGGCATATGGCTCATACGAAGAACTGGTAAATGATCCGGAAGTAGAGTTGATTTATATCGCGACACCACATCCGTTTCATATAGAACAAGCCAAACTTTGTATCAATCATGGGAAACCGGTACTTTGTGAAAAACCATTTACTGTAAATGCTGTTGGAGCAAAAGAAGTATTTGCTCTCGCAAAGGAAAAAGAAGTCTTTATTACGGAGGCAATTTGGACAAGATACCTTCCATCCCGTAAAATAATCGATGATATTATTGCAAGTGGTGAAATCGGAGAAATAAAGGGGATTTCAGCAAATCTCGGATATGATATGCATACAAAAGAACGTCTGATCGATCCGAAGCTTGCCGGTGGAGCGCTATTAGATGTAGGTATTTACCCACTGAATTTTGCAAGCATGGTTTTAGGCGATGATGTTGAAGAAACGCTTTCTTCCTGCGTAAAATTTGACAGTGGAGTGGATGCACAGAATTCCATTATTCTGAAATACAAAAATGGATCGATGGCTTCTATACAAAGCAGTGCACTTACCGGTACAGAACAATATGGTATGATATATGGGACCAAGGGGTATCTGATTGCGGAAAATATTAATGATATTACGGCGGTAAAAGTGTATACACCGGATCGGGAATTTGTAAGGGAAATTACAATGCCAGAACAGATCACTGGGTTTGAATATGAAGTACGCGCTTCTATGAAGGCCATCCGTGAAGGAAAACTTGAATGTATGGAAATGCCGCATGAAGAAAGTATTCGCATCATGGAACAGATGGATGGGCTTAGAAAAGACTGGGGGATTGAATATCCATTTGAAAAAGGAAACAGACCGTGCTAGTAATTATAATTAGCTGTCCCTGGCAAAAAGTTGTCTTGGGACAGCAGTATTTTGAATAACCAATCTATACGACAAATACCGATTTTTCCAAAAGATATAGACAAATCTTCCGAAACCATGCTATAATCATACCTATATCGGGGAAATTTATGGAATTTAGGAGGTTCTTAGAATCATGCCATCTGATACAAAAACATACCAGGAAGAAACTTATATTGATAATACTATTCGTCTTCGTGGTGTTTTAAACACCATGCCTGACTTTGCACGTGATTATTTTCGTGCCATTGAACCAACCACATCACCAAAGACACGAATATCGTATGCATATGACATCCGTTTGTTCTTTCAGTTTTTAATTGAAGAAAATCCTGTTTATAAACATCACTCAATTAAGGACTTTCAGGTACAAGATCTGGAAGCTATTCAGCCGGTTGATATTGAGGAATATCTGGAATATCTGAAGGTCTATGATACTACAGATGTTCATACCAAAGAAACCAAACAGGTCACAAACTCTGAACGCGGCTTATTCCGCAAAATGTCTGCATTACGCAGCTTTTATAATTATTTCTTTAAAAGACAGATAATTCAGAAAAATCCGACCTTATTTGTAGATATGCCGAAGTTACATGACAAGGCGATCATACGTTTGGATACCGATGAGGTTGCAAAGCTTTTGGATTATGTGGAATCCTGTGGTTCCAAATTAACCGGTCAGGCACTCTCCTATTATAATAAGACGAAAGAACGTGATATTGCGATCATTACTCTTCTACTTGGAACAGGTATTCGAGTATCGGAGTTAGTTGGACTGGACCTGTCAGATGTGGATTTCAACAATAATGGGGTCATGGTGACACGAAAAGGTGGAAGCCAGATGGTTGTTTATTTTGGTGAAGAGGTGGAAAAAGCACTTCGCAATTATCTGGAGACATACCGTAAAGCGGTAACGCCCCTTGCTGGCTATGAAAATGCTCTGTTTTTATCAACCCAAAGACGCCGGATCGGTGTGCAGGCGGTTGAAAATATGGTTAAAAAGTATGCCAGTCAGATTACAAATAAAAGAATCACGCCACATAAGCTCAGAAGTACCTATGGTACTGCCCTTTATAAGGAAACAGGGGATATTTATCTGGTAGCGGATGTTCTGGGGCACAAAGATGTCAATACAACGAAAAAGCACTACGCTGCAATCGATGAAGACAGACGACGTAGTGCTGCAAATGTGGTAAAATTGCGGGAACCGTAAATTGTCAAAGCTCGGTAAAACTTATTATTTCTTTACTCTTAATGTCCTTAAATAGATCTTCTGTTCCGGCGTGATCCGGTAGCTTTCAATTGCTTTCTGAATCGTCTTATTATGTGTCCAGGTGTCCAGCCTTTTCTTTTCCAGATAAGGAATGATCTGGTCATACTGCTTTGCAAGAGCGGTAGCAAAATACCAGGCACGCATCATGTTTACATAATATTCGTCCGATTTAACTTCGGCTACCTTTTTGGGATATTCCGGTTTAAACTGTTCATCCAGATAATACCGCATCAGCATTCCAATTCCAAAACGGACGATATACGGGTGATCCGATGCTATCCAGCGGCAGACTTCCTGGATAAATATGTCCAGATGATTTTTTACTGTCCGGAGCGCGATCATATCACAGGTTGCCCAGTTATCTATATACGGGAGAAAACGGTCCAGTGCGGCAATACAGGATGGGTACGCTTTAATCTGTTCAATCAGTAGTCCATGAAGGTTGTTTTCTTCATAATATTTATGTGGAAGCACTTCAAGAAATGCAGAAACATTGTCTGTTTTACCGAACTTTTTTGCGTATGCGCGCAAAGAAGGAGTCCGCACACCGATGACGGTTTCCTTATTGACTGTCGGCATCAGTTTTGCCTGAAAATCCCGATAAGCAAGATCCTGTATTGCAAAGAGATCTGCTTGTACATTTTCTATTACTTCTCTACTGCTCATTTGTCATTTCCTCCTGAAATATTGTAGATTTATAATTCGGTATAACGAAATTTGCTACAGCTTGACAGCGGTTTAAGCATTTATAAGATCGTGCCTGTCTCATAGAGCGCATTCTTCCGCTCCATACGCTTTAATTCTGGCAATACGGTAAGTAACATGGTGATGAAGCATAATCCTCCACCAATGACGTTAGAAACCGGCTCAGCGAGAAATACGCCATCTGTTCCCATATGCAGGGCATACGGCATCAGATATGTCAGAGGCACGACGATAAATACCTTCCGAAGTAGTGAGAAAAAGATTGCATGCTTCTTCTTATTCAGGGATTTAAAGACCGTCTGGCCAATGTATTGCATATCCATGCAGATAAACGCTGCAAAATACTGCTTCAGGGCAGGAACTGCATCTTTCATCAATGTAGCATCCGAACTGAAAATTCCGATCAGGGTTTTCGGCGCGATGATGATGATACTCCACATCACAGCTGTGTATCCGAGAATCATAAGTGCCATCATGGCACCGGCTTTTCTTACACGGCATGGGCGTCTTGCACCATAATTGTAACTCAGGATTGGCGAAGTCCCTTCGTTGATTGCATAAATCGGAGTTTCTACAAGCTGTCTGACACTGGATACGATGGTCATAACAGAAATGTAGATATCTCCGCCTGTGACGGAAAGTACATTGTTGCAGACAATCGTTACCAGACTGTTTGTCAACTGCATGATAAATCCGGCAGTTCCCAGGCTTACAATGTTTTTTGCATAAGCTGTACAGCTGGCAAGTTCCTCTTTTTTGAGGAGCCTCACTTTCAGTTCTGCTTTCTTTGTAAGAAAGAAAAAGACAAATGCAGCAGAAAGTGTCTGAGAAATGACCGTTGCAATTGCGGCACCGCACACGCCAAGCCCGAACACAAAAATAAACAACGGGTCAAGCAGCAGGTTCGTTACTGCCCCTATGGTAACTGAAAGCATGCCGATGGTTGAATATCCCTGTGCATTGATAAACGGGTTCATACCGGTTGCAATCATAGAAGGCAGAGTTCCAATTAGGTAAAGCATCAGGTACGGATATGCATAGATCAGAGCGTCTTTTGAGGCACCAAACAGTACCAGGATCGGGCGGGCAAATAAAAAGCCAATTACCATAAGTACAATGGCACAGATACAGACCATGGAAAAAGAAATATTCATAATTTTTTTCGCTTCCTGTGGCTCATTTTTGCCGCGCTCAATCGAAAATAATGGTGCACCGCCGCTTCCGAATAGATTGCTGAATGCGGTAATGATGACAATTACCGGGAAACAAAGACCGACTGCACCAAGTGCTGCAGTTCCGATGTGCGGGATACGTGCAATATAAATCCGGTCTACAATGTTATAAAGTAAACTTAAAATCTGGGCAACCAGCATCGGGAGCGATGCTCCAAGGATATTACTGGTTATCGTTCCATTTTCAAAATCGACTCGTTTCATTTGTAAATTCATTCCTTTTTATTTTTCTTGCTTTTTAATTCTAACATGATGTAATATATATGTAAATTATTGTTTTTGTATGATAATTCAATAAAAATCATATGGATAATATATTTTCATTTTTAAATAATCAGGAGATGAATTACATTTTTATGGAAATCAGACAGTTGGAATATTTTCGTGCGATCGTAGATGCCGGAACGATCAGCGGTGCAGCAAGAGTTCTTCACATGACCCAGCCACCGCTGAGCTATCAGATGAAGATGCTGGAGGAAGAATTACAGGTATCACTCTTTTTGCGAGGTACAAAGAAAATTACGCTTACAGATGCCGGAAAGACGCTTTATGAGCAGGCCGGTAATCTTCTGATGCTTGCAGATCTGACCAAACAGGAGGTTGTCAAATCCGGTCAGGCAGCTACCCTGCACATAGGGATCACACCATCCACTGTATCGATGATGTCCGAATATCTGCTTTACTTTGCAAAAAAGTATCCTCAAATTCATTTTGATGTACATGAAGGATCTACATTTACACTGAAAGATCAGCTGGAAAATGGAATGATCGATTTGACTACACTCCGCACACCAATTGTGTTAAATGGCTGTGAAACCAAGTCTCTTTCCCGGGAGAAGCTGCTTGTGATGGCAGTTCCTGATCACCCTCTGTTGCAGGGACATACATCCATCAGTCTGCGGGAACTTTCCGAACAACCCTTAATCCTCTCCCACCGCTACCGCAAATATATGCTTGCCGCATTTGAGGGTGCCGGACTGGTCTGTGATATTTATTTTGCCTGTGAGGATGCCCGCACTGCAATGACGATGGCAGAAAAGGGACTGGGAATTGCGATTCTTCCGGAGTCTATGCTGAAGCTCACTAATAAATTAAAAGCATATGATATTACTGGAGCTGATCTTACAACTGAAATTCTTCTTGCATGGAGGAAAGGCAGGATGCCGGCGGAATTACAGGATTTTCTGACATTATTTGAGGAGAAAATATAAAGTAAAAGAGCAGAGATACCTTCGAATGACTCTGCTCTTTACTTTATTTTATCATTTGGTAAGTATTTTTTAAATAGGATAAATAGAATTACCAGCTTGATTTCTGCTCATCTATAACTTCCAAAGTCTCCGAATTTACCAGATAGAAATCAACCAGTTCTGTCTCATATCCACCATCCGGATATACCTTTTCCAGAACCAATTCTTCGAAAGTATTATTATTTTCATCTGTCTTAGAACCGTTATCATACAGACAGTAATTGACATTTACTGTTGTGCCATCCTTCTCTTCTGTTGTCTCAGAGAGGATCGCGTAATTTTCGCCCTTTGCATTTGCCGTGTAAGTGAAATTCATATCCGGAAGGGGATTCTGTTGCTGGATATATTGATACACAGCACGCATTTCGTCCTGAAGCGGTGAAGCCTTCTGGGATTCCTGTGCCGGAGAATTTTCGGTTGAATCAGTGGTACTACTATCTTGTGTTTCAGAATCATTCGGGTCGGAATCTGGTACAGAGGATTCTGTTAAAGTATCTGTATTCGGTAAAAACAAACCCGTTTTTTGCATATAAATCAGGTTATCAGTTCGGTACTGTGTAGCGATGCCGTAATCAGGCTGTACGGAAAGATAAATATAATGCTGATCTTGACCGGTTACGGTTTCCGTTCCTTCTACGCCAAAGCTCACAATTAAAAAGCTGTAACCAATCAGAGAAAGTAAGAAAAGAGTCAGTGCGGCATAAGAAACGGCAATTATTCGTCTGGCTGCTTTCCTATTAAGGAGACTTTTTTGCTTTTTATACAGACAGATCATGCCCCAGATCAGCAGGCAGGACAAGGTGACAGAAACGCAGATGACGGATATTTCAGCAAAATAATAGCGGATTGCATATCCTGCGCTTTTATTGATACCATACCATGCACCGTAGAAAAAGGTACTGTATGCCAGAACGATTGTAATCAGACAAGTACGCAGGATATGCTCTTTTCTTGTCGGAGTAAATTTTTTTAATGCAGAAATAAGTCTGTCCATTTCTTCTGCTTCAATCCAGGTGGTAAGTTCTGCTTCAGATGGATATTCACCGTTTGTGTCAGAAATCCCTGTATAACGGGTTAAAAATTGATTTTTTGTATCAGTATCTCCCACTTCTGCTGCCAGTAAGATCTGCATATAATACAACTGTTTTAACTGGACCGGTGTGCATTTTTCAATAGAAATCTGTGTAATTGTCTGTGTAGCATGATCGTATTTCCCAAGCTGGATTTCAAGGCTTGCAATCAGGAGCAGCATGCGGTTATTCGTAGCAAGATCGCGGACAGATTGTATATGATACATATAAAGCGCATACTCATAGTGTTCGTCCAGTGGCATTCTACTCGATATCTTTCTGCTCCATCCGGCTTCTACAAACTGGAGCCCGAAAGCAAGTTCGATAACGGAAAGAATCTGGCAAAGGAAAGCCGTAAGTCCCCAGACATTGGTAGTGAGTTTCTGATAGGTCAGAAAAAAGATTGCAGCGGCAGCCAGGATGACGAACAACCATCTCAGCATGAACACGCGGCGGGCTTTCTTTTTTACGGTTGGATTCCATGGATATGTTTTTAATTCTGAATCTAGCACGGGCAAATCTCCCTTCCGTTGTCTAATTATCGATTTCCAAAAATATAATCTTAGTATTTAAGCGCCTCCTTTATGACGAAATAAAAGGGGCGCTTAAATCACTTTTCATATTTACTATTTTACTTCTACCAGTTCGATCTGGAAGTTCAGTTCTTTTCCAGCCATCTCATGGTTGGCATCAAATGTGATGTTGGTTTCTGTCTTTTCGGTTACGGTTACCGGAAATGGCTGTCCATACTGGTTGGTCAGATATGCACGTGCACCGACTTCCAGATCTTCTGATCCAGGAAGTTGTGCGATTTCCAGCGTGAAAATGGCGCGTGGATCCGGCATGCCGTAAGCTTCTTCCGGCATCAGATGGATGTTGATGGTCTGTCCTACTTCCATTGTTGCAACGGCTTTATCGTAACCATGGATCATCTGTCCGGCTCCGCATACAAATTCCAATGGCTCTCCGCGGTCATAGGAAGAATCAAACTGGGTACCATCATCAAAGGTACCTTTGTAATGGGTACGGCAGGTCTTTCCGACATTCGGACCTTCAAAATCCGGCACATGTGCGCCACCACATCCGCTGCATCCACTGCAGTGTCCGCCACAGGAATGTTCTTCTTCAGCAGAAGCTTCTTCTGTTGCTGTTTCTTCATGCTGTCCACAGCAGGAATGACCTTCTTCGTGGTGATGGTCACAATTTGTACCTGCAGATTCCAGTTCTCCTGCAAGATAGGCATTCACTGCCGCATCTACTTCTCCTGCTGCACCGGATATAACTTTGATACCGGTTTCTTTCAGCGCTTCTTGTGCACCTTCTCCGATACCGCCACAGATCAGAACATTTGCACTCTGCTCAGAAAGGAATCCTGCAAGCGCACTGTGTCCGGCGCCACCAGCATGAACAATCTGCATGGAAGTGATCTTTCCGTCTTCTACCTCATACATTTTAAAAGTTTCTGTCTTTCCGAAGTGCTGGAAAATAGATCCGCCTTCGTATGTTACTGCTATTTTCATTTGTAAAATCCTCCTTGAGATACCTTTACTCAATAGTATAACATATGGATTGCGAAACGCATAGAAAAAGTATACAATAATGAAAGAAATAATGAGACAAAACGAAAGAAAAAAGGGACTGGAAAATGAGTAGTATTTATTTGAGCAACGCAATATTTATGATGATAATACTGACGATCATCTTTTTAAGGATCCGGTATTATATTACATGGAGCCCGAGTAAAAAATATACGATGATCTTTATTGGCATGGTAGAGCTTTATGTGTTAATGGATGCATTGTTTATGAAAGAACTCTTAGGTAAGTCAGGAAACTTTTTGCAGTTTAAGCTGGTTGTGTTTTTCTTTTATCTGGTTTATGTAATCATGCCATATGTGTGGCATTTGTTTATGCAGAGTTATATGGGGATTAACCGTTCAAAGAAGCAAAGATTTGCGGAAATGATTCCGTTCATTCTCCTGGTTCTGATGGTGCTTCTCTCAGTTCCGACGGGAATTGTCTGGAGATTTTCACGGAACCGGACCTATATACGCGGTACATTTTTCGGAGTGTTTGCCGTACTCAATCTGTTTTATTACGTTTATACATTTGCACAGACATTCTTTATTTTATTCATGAACAATACAAAGGGTGTCAGATATCTCATAAAATCGGCACTGTTTTCAGCAGTCCCACTGATCGGAATTCTGGCAAATACCTATATCATTCCACTTTATGGGGCATATCCGTTCCAACCGTACTGCCTGGTAATCGGAGCACTGCTCTCCTACCTGTTCATGGTGGAGCACCAGCAAGATCAGATGGAGTTTGAACACCGGAAAAGACTGTCCAAAGCATTGGAACTGGAAAAAGAATCGACACGGAAAGCGAAAGTAGCCGGTGAGGTAAAGAATGCTTTCCTTGCAAATATGTCCCATGATATCCGTACCCCGATGAATGCGATCATTGGATTTTCTGATATCATTGCAGAACATCCGGATGATGAAGAAATTGTAAAAAATGCAATTTCCAAAATTCAGGCATCTGGTGAGATTCTTCTGAAGATCATCAATGATGTGTTGGATCTGTCTAAAATCGAAAGTGGAAAGGCAGAAATTGTGGAGATGGTAACTGACCTGAAGCAAATGGAAGAAAATCTGAAAATGATGCTCGAATACAGCATCCAAAAGGGAATGATTGATTTCAAAGTTGAGGATCAAATAGAAAATCCACTGGTATGGTGTGATGTGACAAAACTGCAGCAGGTTCTGGTAAATGTACTGAATAATGCAGTTAAATTTACCCCAGCGGGAGGAACGATCACATTTAGCTGCGTCCAGAGAATGATCGCACCTGGATTTGCTGAATACAAATTCACGATAAAGGATACCGGAATCGGTATGACTGAAGAATTTCAGAAACATGCGTTTGAGGCATTTGAAAGAGAGCGAACTTCTACCGAGAGCAAGACTGAAGGAACAGGGCTTGGACTTGCGATTGTGAAGAAACTGGTAGATCTGATGCATGGTGATGTGATAATCCAAAGTAATTCCGGTCAGGGAACCAAAATACAGATTTCACTTCCCCTTCGGATTGCAACGGAAAATCAGCTTCATCAATCAGATAAAGCAAAGGAATACAAAATAGGTCTTGACGGAATGCATGTACTTTTGGTGGAAGATAATGAATTAAATGCAGAAATTGCCATGGAAGTTTTGAAAAATAAAGGGATTCTTGTGAACTGGGTTCCGGATGGATGCGCCTGTGTGGAAGAAATTCAAGATAAGGAAGCAGGCACATATCAGTTTATCCTGATGGATGTACAGATGCCACGGATGAATGGATACGAAGCGACACAGAAAATCCGTCAGCTTGCAGATGTGAAGAAGGCACAGATTCCAATCATTGCCATGACTGCAAATGCATTTGAGGAAGACCGGAAACATGCGCTGGATGCCGGGATGGATGGGTTTATTATGAAACCGTTCCGGGTGGATGAGATGATGAAGGTGATCGGAGAAGTGATGGAATAAATGAATGTGGAAAGAGCAGGGAAAGAACTTTGGAAAGTTCATCCCCTGCTCTTTGTGTGTGTGCGCCTAGCGGCGCACGTTTCTAACGGGTTAAAGTCCCGAATCCACCCGGTAG
>NZ_JAQEKS010000019.1:0-209 GCF_027679115.1 Coprococcus sp. TM115-187
AATTTCCATATGAGAACCTTCGCCGGCTAAATATGCTGCGACTGCTTGCTCTTTTTCTGCTTTGGAATAATGTTTGTTATGATTGGTTTTAAACGCATCTATTCCCATCGCTTCGTAGCTTTTTACCCATTGTTTGAATGATTGAAAGGCTATACCTAAACGTTGTGCAATCGTCTTCATACTGCCTTTTCCATCTAAATATTCTTGAA
>NZ_JAQEKS010000019.1:219-57778 GCF_027679115.1 Coprococcus sp. TM115-187
TTCAGACGTAAAAACTGAAAACCGGTAAGGTTTTTTACGCATATCGCCATGCAATATGCAATTATCTTTTATTTCATTGCATCTTTAATTGCGCCAAGCAGCTCTTCATAGGTTTCATATGCCGGGATCTGCGGATAATCCGTTTTGATCTTGTCGGTTGAACGGAATAAGAATCCTGCCTTACTTGCCTGGATCATACCCAGATCGTTGTAAGAATCCCCACTTGCAATTGTTTCAAATCCGATGGACTGCAGTGCCTTCACGGTTGTTAGTTTGGAATTTTCCACACGCATCTTGAAGTCTGTGATCTCACCATTTTCCGCAATTTCCAGACTGTTGCAGAAAAGTGTCGGATGATCAAGCTTTTCCATGAGCGGCATTGCAAATTCGGTGAAGGTATCACTGAGAAGGATTACTTGGGTGAAGGAACGTAGCTCATCCAGGAAGTCTTTTGCGCCCGGAAGCGGATCAATCTTGGAAATTGTTTCCTGAATTTCTTTGATTCCGAGACCATGCGCTTTTAAAGTATCCAGTCTCCAACGCATCAGTTTGTTATAATCAGGTTCATCTCTTGTGGTTCTTTTCAGTTCTGGAATTCCACTTGCTTCTGCAAATGCAACCCAGATTTCCGGTACAAGTACTCCTTCGACATCCAGACATGTAATATACATATGTTAACCCTCCTGTACTTTCTGTTTTTTGCTTTCTATCATACCATATATCTGTTTATTTTGCATGTTTTTTTAAAATTGAAGTAACTGTTCAGAGCCAACCTCCAAAATGCTACGCATTTCGTCAGTGTGGCGTATCCGCCAAATAAAATTTCAAAAACAGTCTTAAAAATGCAAGCATTTTACACCTGTTTTATGAAATTTTGCTTGGCTCTGAACAGTTACAAATTGAATAAAAACTGCTGGAGAGAAACCTGTATAAACTACATGATGGCATGGAAAACCATGTAAAGAAGTCATTAGGGAAAATTGCGGGTTCCATTTTGGAATGTGTGCAAACCGGAAAGATGTTGACGATAAATTTTTTCAGGGACTATAATATAAGTATCTGTGGAAAAAGAGGGATGTTTCGGAATAGATCATTGAAAAAAGAAAATCTGCCGAAACATATTTTGCTTAAATTACATAAAGGAGAAAAAGGATGAATAACTTTATTTTTGAAAATAAAACGAAAGTATATTTCGGGAAAGGGTGTGTCGGCGAATACCTGCCGGAAATCGCTGCGACGCATGGAGACAAGGTTCTGCTTGCCTATGGCGGCGGTTCGATCAAGAAAAATGGAGTTTATGAGGAAGTCACAGCGGCACTTGAAAAAGCCGGGAAAACGATCATTGAATTTCCGGGGATCATGGAAAATCCGACTTATAAGAAGGTGCTGGAAGGCACAAAGCTGGTAAAGGAAAAACAGGTGGACTGGATCCTTGCAGTCGGCGGAGGCTCGGTTATGGACTGCAGCAAGGCAATTTCCATGGCAGCGGTCAGTGAGAAAGATGTGTGGGATGAGTACTGGGCGAAGAAGGGTGTTATGGATTTTGAACCGATGCCGCTTGGTGTGATCGTAACAGCGTCCGGAACAGGCAGCGAGTGCAACGGGGGAGCAGTCATTACCAATGAAGAGGTCATGATCAAGACAGACCGGGATTATCCGAAATGCAATCCGGAATTTGCATTAATGGATCCGACTTACACTTATACTGTTCCGACAAAACAGATGGTGGCAGGAAGCTTTGATATCCTGTCTCACGTTATGGAGACTTATTTCAGTGAGCCGGACGAGGATAACGTATCAGATGATATTTCGGAAGCTCTGATGCGCGGCGTGATAACAAGTCTTCGTGCGGCATTGGTAAATCCGGAGGATTATACAGCAAGAAGTAATCTGATGTGGCTGTCTACCATGGCGGAGAACCGGATCATCAAGCTCGGCAAAAAATGTGATTTTGAATGCCATCAGATGGAGCATCAGATCAGTGCTTATACCAACTGCAGTCATGGATGTGGACTTGCTGTGCTGCATCCGGTTTATTATCGGCATATCTGTCAGGCAGGCGCAAAGAAATTTACCCGGTTTGCGGAAAATGTATGGAAAATTCCGAGAAATGGACGTACCGATGAAGAGATGGCTGAAGCTGGCGTAGAGGCATTGGCTGATTTTATCAGAGAGATCGGACTTCCGACAACACTTCGGGAAGTAGGCGTGGAGAAAAAAGAGGATCTGAAAGAAATTGCGGATTCTTGTTATCTGGTGGATGGAAGTTATAAGAAGATGACACATGAGGAGATTCTGGAAATATTTCTGGAGTGCTTCTAAGGACAATAGCTAAAAGGTGATATTGATTCACTGGGGCTTCAGAAGCCGTGCTATGTGGATGAACAGACGCACTACCGCTATTATGAGATTAAGCAGAATGCCTGTCTGGATATGATCCAGTATATGAAAGAGCTTGGAATGGAACTGAAAGAGATTAAAGAGATCCCTGTGCCGGAAAGGGTACGGGGATCTCTTGTTTCAGGTAGTAAAATTTCTATACTGGATGGATATCTTGATTAAGGTGATCTGAAGTGTTTTGAGGATTTGTTTCCTTCGAGTGTTCATTCACCGGAAGATATTCATACTTCGGAATGAAATCCCGTTTATCGTACAGTTTATAATACTGAATGAAAATACGGTCCATAACTTTTGGAATCTGACTTTCATCTGATTCAAATAAAATGATCAGATACTGCATGGCACTATACCGTGTACACACGTCAATCCTACGGATCTTGTGACGGATCGCTTCCTCCATGTATTCCAGTGCCTGTTCAATATTTTCAATATACATCATAGAATCCGGAGCGGTTTCCATTGTGACCATGACCAGGAAACAATGGTATTTATGTCGTTCTCCAAGTTGGTTGATGTACTCATAAATCTTAGAAAATTCACGGTAATTAAGATTAAGTGCTCCGGAATAGTTTCCGCTGTTGCGAAGTACTTTTGCCACAAGGGAAAGATCTTTTGCCACGCTGGAAACCGGGAATACGGTATTGCCCATCTGCTGATAGAAAAAGAAGTTGTGTTTTCCGTTTCGCTTGACATAATAGAGTGCTTTATCTGCTTTGGAAGAACACTCGTCAAAGGAATCTCCTTTGGTACACATGCAAAGTCCGGCAGAAATGGATGCAACACGGATCTCAAGATCTTTTTTCTTTTCGGAATCAAAGCGGGAAAACAGAGTTTCCATAAGCTCGGTTATTTCATTTTTACCGGCATCCGGTACAAAAAGAAGGAATTCATCGCCACCAAGCCTGCAGCCAACCGAATTTCCGATATGTTCGGAGAGGAGAGTTCCAAGTGCTTTCAGTGCACGGTCGCCGGCTTTATGACCGTAGATATCATTGATCTTTTTCAGATTATCCATATCCATAAAGATCAGACAGCCATTGTGCTCCTGCATCAGCCGTGCAATCATTTTCTGACCGGTATTTCGCATAGGGAGTCCGGTAAGAAGATCAAAATTTTCTGCTTCTTCCTGGTTCTTCATCGTATTCATAACATTGGAAATGAAGTTGCTGATTTCAAATTCCATGCCAGGAAGAGCTGGCTCGTCATCAATTTCCAGATAAGTATCTGTGATCGTCAGACGATTCTCATTCAACAGCCTGAGAAAAATATCTGCAATTTCCGGATCGAATTGAGTTCCTCTGTTTTTGCGTATTTCTTCATAAATTGTTTCTTTTGGAAGAGAATTACGGTAAATACGGTGGGAATTCATTGCGTCATAGCTGTCGGCAACAGCAACGATCCGCGCATGGATCGGAATCTCTTCCCCTTTCAGACCGTCTGGATAACCATGGCCATCATAACGCTCATGATGAGATCGGGCGACTTCGGTTACATGATTGATGATCGAAACATTTTTCAAAATCTCAGCGCCAATAACCGTATGTTCCTTAATAACATCGTACTCTTCGTTTGTCAGTCTGGATGGCTTGTTTAAAATAATATCAGGGATGCCGACTTTGCCGATATCATGCAGATGAGCTGCATGTCGGAGATTGACGATTTCAGAGCGATTCCAACCCATTTCCTGCGCAATCAGTGCAGAGTATTCCGCAACACGATGGGAGTGCCCTCTGGTGTAGTCGTCCTTGGCCTCGATGGTTGTAGAGAGAGTCTGCATCATCTGTAAGGAAATTTTTTCCATCTGCCGTTTACGTTTCAAAAGCTCCTCTTTTTGACGATGTATTTCAATGGTATGCACATGCTTTATTGTACGGATAATGTTAATGAAAAGAAGGATCAACATACCGACACCAATAAAAAGACCGGAAATCAAAACTACAAAATATGTAGAAATGGATTCGATGGCGATGGCAAGCATTGCAATGATCAGACCAATCAGCACCAATTTGTTTTTTCGGTATTCTTTCTTTCGCATATCCAGACAGAAAGTCAGGAAAATCAGAAAGAAGGTGACTGCAAGAATCACGTGGGCGCCCGGCAGAGTTTCAATAAAATCAGCAATGCCAGTCAGATGAAGAACCAGACAGATCAAAAAGTTACCAAATGCCGCACAGCCAAGGTAAAAGTAAGGCTTTTTATAACGCCCCTGCTGAATGAGATCTGCATAAAAAGTACCGGGATCGGAACGAGCATGATCATCACAAAGCATAAAGTCCCCAGTGCAGATGGATTCGGAACTATAAGCTGTCTGAGCTTGGATTCGCCGAGCATCCATGCAGCTCCCATGGTCATGCACCATCCAAGATATTCCATATCGAATTTTCTGTCATAGACAATTCCGAGTGCGATACTGAAAAGGATGGTAATGATACCGGCGAACAAGATAAAGAAAGCAATAATAGTCTCAAGCCCGTAAGATTCAAAAATATATTCCCAGATATCACTCTTGTCTCCGGAATAGATCTCATTGACTACACCGGAATAGTTAGAGGTATTGGTAGTCAGCTCAATACGGAGTTCTTTTCCTGCATCTGCTGCTGAAGTAGGACAGAAAACATAACAGCTGGCAGAATTTTTCCCAGTCAGTCGATGGTCTTTGGTTGTGTATTCAGTGCGAAGCACTCCGTCAATATAGAAACGGATATCCTGCAGAGAGGAACGTATAGCAAGTGAACTTTGCGTATAATTTTCAGGAAGTGTTGTGGTAATGACCATAGTTTCTTTTGCAGGAACATTGTAATGTCCGGGGACGGCAATCTGTTCTTTGCTCCCATCGGAGTGAATCCAGGTAAAAGTACCACGATATGTGATGTCGCTGGATTGGATTCTGGCATTGTGATTGTTAATTCCTGTGAATTGTATTACCAGAAACCAGATAAGTATCAGGAACATCAGAAGATAGTAAAATCCGATCTGGATTTTGCTTATTTTATAGTTTTCTTTTGTCAAAACAGAGACTCCTTATCTACAATTTTGGTCTATTTGAAGATATTATACGATGTGAGTGTCAAAAGTGAATTTTGCCACTTACTGATGTAACCGGATTGCTCCATTGCTACGCAATTCCCACAATCCTTAAACATCATTATACTATTTGCGGACAATATTTGCAATTAAAGAGAAGGAGGAATGGTGGAAAAAGACAGGTCATGGAAGTTGAGAAATACCAGAAGATAGATTATAATTTTCATAAAATATTTTGTGTATGAAAGGGAACGTAAAATGGTAAAATTAAGCACACTTTGTTATATTGAACAGGATGGAAAATATCTGATGCTTCACCGGACTGTCAAAGAAAATGATATCAATAAAGACAAGTGGATCGGAGTAGGCGGTCATTTTGAAAAAGGGGAAAGCCCGGAGGAATGTCTTCTTCGTGAGGTATGGGAAGAGACGGGATACACGCTGACATCCTGGAGATATCGTGGGATTGTAACCTTTGTATATGGCGAAGATGTAGTAGAATATATGTCGCTTTATACGGCAGATGGTTTTACAGGAACGCCGATTGCGTGTGATGAAGGAGAACTGGAATGGGTAGAAAAGTCTAAGATCGGAGAACTGGAATTGTGGGAAGGGGATCGGATCTTTTTTGAACTCCTTGAAAATGAGCAGCCGTTTTTCTCATTAAAGCTTGTATATAACACAGATGATGTTCTGGAATATGCAGCGTTAGATGGAAAAGAGATGAAAGATTTCAGAAGAAGAGAGTGTTAAAGTGGAATGTCGAATAGTGTGAAAAAGTTACGAAAGTAATGTTTTGGCATGGAATGTTGAGTCTGCTCATTTGGATAGTGTATGATGATAAAGATTCTCATTAAATGAAGGGGGAAAAGAGAATGTACAGTGAGTTGACAAAGATGGAAGGGAAAAGGATTGTAATCCGCACATTCGGTTATTTTGATATTTTTGTGGATGGGGAAACGATTCCTTTTTCATGTAAGAAAGCCAAAGAACTGTTGGCACTTCTGGTTGACAGAAGAGGAGGATTTGTGACGACGGGGGATGCGATCAGTTATTTATGGGAGGATGAATGTACAGAAAAAAGAATAAAAGATAAATTCCGCAAAGTGATAAAAGAACTTCGGAGAACGTTAAATGCATACGGAATCGAAAGAGTCCTGCATCGGGTAAATCAGGAGAGCCGTATCCGCACAGAGCATGTGGAGTGTGATCTGTATGACTACCTGGAGGATGAGGAAAAACATAAAAAGCTGTTCAAAGGAGTGTATATGACGAATTACAGCTGGGCGGAAAACACTTTGGGAACGTTGTTGAATCAAAAAGAATAATGGGGAATATAGCAAAAATCGGGAGACTGTTATCAGACAGCCTCCCGATTTTTTTGAAGAGATTTTATTGGACTACACATTTTTTGTACAGTTTTTTGATTGTGAATGTCTGCTGTAAAAGGAATAAAAAATGAATGGTTCAAAAGATTTTGTAAAAGAAACGAAAAAAGGATGAAAAAGAAACGGTTTCTGGACGGAAAAGAAACGGAAATCGGTTGTAGGGATGTGTAAAATGAGGAAAGGATCCGAAAATAAAAAGAAAGAGAGGAAAAAGAATGAGACAATTGAGACGGCTGTTATCCGTTTTGGTAATGGCAGTAACGATCGTGGGGATGTCAATGACGGCATTTGCACAGGAAAAAGATTCAGGGGTAGGAGGACTTGGAAGCCTGACGATAGCGAATGCATCAAAAGGAGTGGTGTATTCTGTTTACAAGGTGTTTGATGCGAAAGTAAATGCTGATGGAACTTCAGTGGCGTATACCAAAAAGAATCTTGCTGATAATCCATATTTTGAGAAAGATTCAGCAGGGAATGTATTTACAAAAGAGGAAGCTTATCGACCAGAGTCAAAAGAACAATTATCCGAAGGTGCAATTGAATGGATTAAGAAGAATAGTACAGAAATATCGAGTGTGACATCCGATGGCTCTATATTAAAATTTACCGGTCTTCCATACGGCTACTATTATGTCACCAGCACTTTAAAAGATGGCGGTATGATCATGGTAACGAGTGTTGCAAAAGACGCGCAGATCGTGGACAAAAACAGTAAGGAGCCGCAGTGGACTCCGGGGAATGACGGGAATGCCGGAGGGAAAAGTATTGTACTTGACGATGGTAAACAGGTAAAGGAAAATAATGTCAGTATCGGTGAAACGGTTCATTTCCGTTTACAGATCAACACCTCGAATTATGTTGCAGACAAGCAGATCAAGGAATTCATCATTGAAGATACTCTTCCGACCGGATTTGATGCAGCAAAGATCACATCTGTGATGATTGAAGAAGAACCGCTGGAACAGTTTGAAAATACAACTTTCCCGGTTACGATCCCTTGGGCAGCGGATGAAGGAGAAAATGGCTGGAAAAATCTTTATGATACCGGGGCAAGAATTACCATTGATTATACGGCTGCGTTAAACGATAAAGCAGTGATCGACGGTGAAGGAAATAAGAACAGTGCCAGATTTTCATGGAATTATACGACAGAGGAACCGGGAAAAAGCTCGATAGAGGATTCTACAACAACAGATACCTATGCGGTTGTGATCCAGAAGGTCAATGAAAAAGGAGAGGCACTTACCGGAGTGGAATTTGAAGTGCCGTTCCCGGTTCAGGCAGAAGAAGAAAGCGGTGTGTATACTGTAAAAGGCGGACAGACCGGAAACGGAAAGGTGAAAGCCGGAAGTGATGGAGCTGTGGTGATCAAAGGTCTGAAGATGGGTGATTACAGAGTTACAGAAACAAAAGCACCAGAAGGATATAACAAGCTGACGGAGTCATTTCTGGTAAGTGCCGAAAAGATCAGGGCGACAAGGACGGACGCCAGTACATATCTTGATGAAAACGGAAATGTTACAGAAAGCGAGACTGAGACAAAGGTAACTTATACAAATGCAGATTTTGCAGCAAAGGTAAAAGTTGTTGTAAATAAATCAGGAAAACTTCTTCCGGGGACAGGTGGAACAGGTGAAATGATCTTTACGGTCAGTGGAGTACTGATTGCAATTGTTGCAGGAGTTGTCCTGTTGAATACAAAAAGACGAAAACGAATTGTATGATAGTGAATGAGTCGAAACGAAGGGGAAGACTTTTCTTTTTTATATGGACAGGAATCCTTCTTGTGGGAATCGCGGTCATGCTCTATCCAAAAGTCGGAAAGATCTGGAATGCCGGTCGGCAAAGCAGGGTGGTAGATGGATATGAAAGGTCAGTGGAGAAGCTGGATGCCAGGAAGGAAGAGGAAATAATCGCACAGACAAGAGCGTATAATGTGATGCTTCTGGAACAGAATAACCCAGTGCCGAATGACAAAAATGCTGATAGTTATGGAGCACTTTTGAATATGACATCTGACGGTGTGATGGGATATCTGGAAATTCCGGAAATTCGGTTGAAACTTCCGATTTACCATGGAACGGGTGATTTTGCAATCTGCAATGGCGCAGGACATGTGGAAGGAAGCAGTTTCCCGATAGGCGGAAAGGGAACACATGCGGTGCTTTCTTCCCACAGAGGACTGCCGGGGGCGAAACTTTTCTCGGATCTGGACAAGCTGAAGGTGGGAGACTATTTTACAATTACAGTGCTCCGGCAGACGATTTTCTATCAAATCGATCGGATCGATATTGTAGAACCGGAGGAAACGGGACTGCTTGCCCTGGATAAGGAGAAGGATTACTGCACATTACTGACATGTACGCCTTACGGTATCAATACCAAACGGCTTCTGGTGCGGGGCGTACGCTGTGAGGTGACGGAGAGAGCGGAGCCGATCCGGACAGGCGAGAAGACGTATCGGGGATGGTACGCTGTGATCGGACTGAATCTGTTTGTGGCAGGCGTGATCTTGTGCTGGAAAAGGAAGAAAAAAAGAAGAGGATAAATATAAATGAGGGGGATAAAAATGCAGACAGTATTTGCTGAAAAAACAGAAGACCGGTCGCTGGATGATAACAGACATATCGGGGAGCTTTTCTTTATCCGGATGTACTGGGAAAAAGGGAGGATTCCGTCTGGAAATATTCTGTACTGGAAGGATGCCAAAAGAGAGAATGCACAGATCAATTTCACAGGATTTGACGGACTTTTGCTGTATCTGGATGAAACTTGCGAGCAAAATGGTGTATTACTGAGGAAAGCACAGGTCAGAAGAAATCAGAAAAGAAGACGGTATCTTGAAGCGGGAAAGGAACTGGAGCTGGTAAAAAAATCGGAGCATGCAGCTGTTTTCTGGTTAAAAGTAATGGGACGGGAGTTCGCATCTTTTCAGGGAATAGTGCATATCTGGGGAAGAGATTATCCGTACCGGAGCGGATTTGAACTGATTATACTGTTGAAAGATATTGTAGGATTTACAGAGAGAAGGAGTGTAAGGAAAAACTGGAAGGCAGAGAGAAACTGACGATAAAGGATTGTGAAGTTCTGAAAGACATATTATAATGACATAAGAAACTACAGACAAGAAGAACAGGAGATGCAGACAATGGAATTATGGGATATTTATGATGCAGATAAGAAACCAACAGGAAGAACGATGAAGCGCAATGACTGGTGTCTGAAGAACGGGGAGTATCACCTTACTGTTCTTGGCGTTGTAGCAAGACCGGACGGGGAATTTCTGATCACTAAAAGGGTAATGACGAAAGCCTGGGCACCGGGCTGGTGGGAGGTATCCGGCGGTGCTGCGCAGGCGGGAGAAGCGTCTTACGATGCTGTATTAAGAGAAGTCAGAGAAGAAACAGGACTGGATGTAAGCCGGGCAGACGGAGGTTATCTTTTCACTTACAAGAGAGAGAATCCAGGGGAAGGAGATAATTATTTCGTAGATGTGTATCGTTTTGTGATGGATATTGATGAAAAAGATCTCCGTCTTCAGGAGGCAGAGACAGATGGTTATATGTTTGCAACATTAGATGAAATTAAGGCATTTGCGGCAGAAGGAAAGTTTCTGCATTATGACAGTATAAAGAAAGCATTTGAGATGTAAGTAAAATAAAAATCGGATTATCGGGGAAATGACAGATCGCCTGATAATCCGATTTTTTATAAAACAGAAACTCTGAAAAAATATGCAATACATAGCGAGTATCTGTTTCTTTCTGCTACTTGCAATATGATGCAATCACTTTCAACACCTTATCCATTTCCAGTGGCTTTGCGAGATGCTCATTGATTCCGGCATTCTTTGACTTCTGGATATCTTCCGCAAAAGCATTGGCGCTGAGGGCAATGATTGGAACCGTTGTGGCATCAGGGCGGGAAAGTCCGCGGATCGCCTTTGCGGCATCCAGACCATTCATAACCGGCATCATAATATCCATAAGAATGATGTCGTATTCATATGGCTTTGATTTTTCAAAAAGCCGGACGGCTTCCAGTCCGTTGATGGCTGTGGATACATTAAGTCCTGCGGCTTCCAGAGAGAAAACAGCAATCTCAAGGTTCAGTTCATTATCCTCTACAACAAGAATATGAAGATCCGTAAGATCTGCGGGAGTATCAGTGGCAGTTTCCGCAGAGGCGGAAGGTTGATGCTCGTCAATGGTAAATGGCAGGATCAGAGTAAAAGTTGAGCCGACATTTTTTTCACTTTTCAACTGGATCGTACCGCCCATTTCCTGTACCAGTCTGTGAACGATCGCCATACCGAGCCCGGTCCCTTTGTAAATCGTCCGGGCACCGGTATCTTCCTGTGCAAAAGGTTCAAAAATATGCTTCTGAAATTCCGGACTGATACCGATACCGGTATCAGAAATTATAAATTTGTAAATAACATTCTGATGTACCTGCCTGATGATCTTTGCGTGTACAGAGATCGAACCACCGGGCTTATTGTATTTAATTGCATTGCTTAAAAGATTCATGAAAATCTGACGGATATGTAATGGACTTCCGATCAGATAAGGATATTTTAAACTGCCCGGTTTTATTTTTTTCAGAGTGATATCAAGCCGGGAAGCCTGTGCCTCCAGCATACTCCAGCAATTGTCAAGGATCTCGCGGATGTCGAATGGTATCTGTTCAAGGAAGAATCGGTCTGTTTCCATCCGCTGCATATCCAGGACATCGTTGACAAGAGCTTTTAAGTGAAAAGCAGCAGTACGCATTTTCTCATGACACTCCAGCAGTGCTTTGGGATTTGTTTCATTTTTCTGTGCAATATCAAGCATTCCAAGAATTCCGTTAAGAGGGGTGCGGATATCATGTGACATCCGGTTGAGGAAGTCGGTCTTGGCTGTATTTGCCTGATTTGCGGATTCGACCGCCTTAACCAGCTCCTGCTGGTAAGCCAGTTCTTTCTGCTTGTAATCATCGATGATCTGGGTTACATAAAGAATTTCTGTAACATCGTCATCAGTGTCGCGGTTCTGGACGATAAAGGTGGCACGGCGCCAGATCCCCTGTGGAGATGGATACTCCCGGCTTATAAAAAGCTTTCCGTGCAACCGGTCATTTACCGTTGTCAGATCAAAGAAATACTGCATGATCTCGTGATGTGACGGTGCAACCAGTTTCTCAAGGATATCATTTAACTGCGCAGTGGCGGAAGTGACAACTCCGGTCGGTGTATAGTTCTGGTTGGCACCGGCAAGCTTTTCAATCCGGTCTTGAATCAGATCGATATGGTAAATTGCATGATAAATCTGGCTGGTTGCAGCGGTCAGGTTCTGATATTTACGTTCATTTTCGATATTACGGGTGACATCCTGATGGTATCCACGGATGCATATTCCATTTCCCTGATAATCCGGATAGAGGATACCGCCACATCGTATCCAGATCTGTCCAAGTAACGGATGATTCCATGGGTATGTGATTTCTGAATAACTTTCGTGAATGACCTTCTGTATATAATCAAGCACCGGGGTTACGTATTTGGGAGGAAGCCGGTGATACCAGAACTGATAAACTTCTTCAGGAGACATCTCTTGTGACACACCAAGAAGAGTACACATTGTAGGATTTGGGTGCAGCCGGGGAGCTTTAACGCCATCCATCTCAAGCGTCCAGATACCGATCTGTGCGCCACGAAGAATTTCGTCCATCTCCAGCTGATAATCCAGACGGGATTTGGAGGCAACAACCTCCAGGCGCATCTGCTCATTCTTATGATCTTTGATCATGGTTCCGACATATTTTCCAAGAAGGGACAGCAGGCGGTGGAGCAGGTTGGATTTCTCCATATCCGGATTATCTACGCCAACGAAACCAATCAGCTTTTCGTGTACAGAAATAGGAAAGGCGATCAGGGTAGAAACGTTCTGAACTTTTAACAGTTCATATTCCAGAGGCATAGATTCACGGTAAGCCTCCAGATCTTCGATCAGAATATTTTCACCATGAAGAAAAACCTCGATCCATTTTGGCATGCTTTCAAAAGGAATATCATGCAGATTCCGGATCTGCGGGGTGACTCCTGCGGCGCACCACTCATAAGTATTGGTAGAAGTATGATTTTCACTGGTTTCAAATACATAAGCACGGTCGGCGTCTGTAAATTCTCCGAGCGATTTGAGCATAAAATTGATACCGTCAGCCAGATCCTCTGCTTCATGAAGCAGGGAAATCTGATCTGTCATAAAACGTTCGGCTTCCAGCTCAGCATATAAAGTTGCATTATCCTTGTCATTATTCATAAGGAAATCCCTCTCAAGTAAAGTGTAAAGTTTATAAAATTACTTTACCTTGTTTTTACGAATTCGTCCACGAAAAATTTAAAATATAAACAAATTGTCTGGTGGTTGAAAAAAAGAAGGAATGATTCTATAATTTCAATTAGACGAAAAGATTTTGTCAGGAGATAACAGGAGGAAGATAAAATGGCTTGTACAACAATACTGGTTGGAAAAAAGGCATCGTATGACGGCTCCACGATGATCGCAAGGAATGATGATTCACCGTCAGGCGCTTATATGCCGAAAAAATTTGTGGTGATCCATCCGGAAGATCAGCCGAAGGTATATGAATCGGTGATTTCGCATGTGAAAATAGAATTACCGGAGAATCCGATGCGTTATACCGCCATGCCGAACGCAGTCAAGGGGGAAGGAATCTGGGCGGCAAGCGGGGTAAATGAAGCGCAGGTAGGAATGACGGCAACCGAAACGATCACATCCAATCCACGTGTGCTTGGAGCGGATCCGCTGGTTACATATCAGCCGAAGTCAGACGACCAGGAAGAAATTGCAGGTGGAATCGGGGAAGAGGACATTGTATATATCGTGCTTCCTTATATCCACAGCGCAAGAGAAGGCGTGCAGAGACTTGGAAGTATTCTCGAGAAATACGGTACTTATGAGATGAATGGAATTGCATTCGAGGATGTAAATGAGATCTGGTGGCTGGAAACAATCGGTGGACATCACTGGATTGCCAGAAAAGTGCCGGATGAGGTTTATGTGGTGATGCCGAACCAGCTTGGAATGGATGAATTTGATCTGGAAGATGCACTTGGTGAGCAGAAAAATTATATGTGTTCTCCGGATATGAAGGAATTCATTGAGAAATATCATCTGAATCCGTCCATGGATGGAACCTTAAATCCAAGAGATGCTTTTGGAAGCCATGATGACTCGGATCATGTATACAATACACCGAGAGCCTGGTTTATGGAACGTTACCTGAATCCAAATTCATACAGCTGGGACGGACCGGATGCAGATTATACACCAGTATCCGATGATATTCCGTGGTGTATGGTTCCGGAAAAGAAGGTTACAGTAGAAGATGTAAAATATGTTCTGTCTTCACATTATCAGGGAACACCTTATGATCCGTATGGAGCTTACGGGGACAAATCAATGAATGGTGCTTATCGTTCCATTGGTATCAATCGAAATGATTTTATGTCTTTGATCCAGATGAGACCGGATCAGCCGGAAGATTCCCGCGCAATTGAATGGGTGGCATTTGCATCAAATGCATTTAATGTAATGGCTCCATTCTATGCAGATATTGATGAAACACCGGAATATTTTGCAAATACGACAGGGGAAGTTTCAACAGAGAACTTCTACTGGTCAAGCAGAATGATCGCTGC
Organism: Coprococcus sp. TM115-187; assembly: GCF_027679115.1. Classification (NCBI taxonomy): domain Bacteria; kingdom Bacillati; phylum Bacillota; class Clostridia; order Lachnospirales; family Lachnospiraceae; genus Coprococcus; species Coprococcus sp. TM115-187. The sequence continues at coordinate 14,737 of NZ_JAQEKS010000019.1, forward strand.
GATGGCAGATGCTTCTTATAAAAAGTCTATTTTCCATATTGAGCGTTACCAGGAACATGTGATGGCAAAGGCACATCAGATCATAAACCGGTATGATGACGATCTTACGAAAGAAAGTGATATAGCAAAGCGTATGCAGATTAAACGGGAAGCGAACCGGGAGATTGCGAAGATGGTGAAGAAGGAAACTTCGGATACACTGTCTAAGGTTTTGTACGAACTGAGTAATCAGATGAAGAATTCTTATGCGAGATCGGATGCATAAATAAAATACGAGTGGGGAAAGAAGAGGGCAGAAAAATAACTGGAACGGAATAGAAAATATGGGAATTACAATTAAAGATATTGCAAAAGAGTGCGGTGTATCGGTGGCAACGGTATCCATGGCATTGTCAGATAAGCCGTCACGGGTTTCGGAAAATACAAAAAAGAAAGTGCGGGAAATCGCCAAAAAACATAATTATCGTCCGAATAATGCAGCGGTCAGTCTTGCAAATAAGAAAAGCCGTCTGATAGGCATTGTTTTCAATGATTTGAGAAATACGCATATTTCTTCGCTTTTCATGGCGATTAACGGAGTGCTTGAAAAAAACGGATATTCTCTGGTATGTCACATTATAGAAGACGGTCAGACTATCGATACAGATATTATCCGTGATATTGCTGCGGATAATATCGGAGCACTAATCTGGTCAAAATCAATGGAAATGAATGATATGGAAAAACCTGATTTTTTGAAAAATGCGATGAGAAATCTTAGTATTCCGGTCATTACAATGGAAAAATATGGGTTTGACTGTCCAGGGGTAGATATTTTATTCGATTATGAAAAGGGCGGTTATATGGCAACCAGACATCTGATAGAATGCGGACACAGAAGAATTGGATGCGTGGCTGGAAAACAAAGTTTTCATGTTACGATGCAGCGCCTGAATGGATATAAAAAGGCACTGGAGGAAAGTGGAATTTCATATGATCCGGACTTAGTGTACTTTGGAGATTACACGATGGAAAGCGGTTATGAGGCGTTTTCGTATATACTGGGACAGAAAGTAACAGCGATTTTTTCGATGAATGATGAAATGGCATTTGGAATTTATCGAGCTGCAAGACTGTATGGTGTTTCAATTCCGGAAGATATTTCAATTATTGGATTTGATAATGTTCCGTTTGCGGATGTGATGCAGGTTCCGCTGACAACAATAGGGGTTCCTGTTATTGAAATGGGGAAAAAACTGGGCGAAAAAGTAGTTGAGCTGATTGATAATAAAGAAAAACTGAAAGAAAGAGAAGAAATTTTGTATACACCAAGGCTGTTGGTAAGAGGAAGTACAAAGTCGATTCCGCCGGTTACCGTTATTTAAAAATCTAAACCATATAAAACTATCTAAATCAAAACGCTTCAACATTTTGTTGAAGCGTTTTGATTTGTGCATTAACAACGAAAATGCATAAAATAGCAATGGAATATTGATATTTGTTTGTGAAAATGGTATGATGACCATGTCGAAAACGATAGGCAAGAATAAAAACAAGTTAAACGATTTAACACAAAGGAGGAGGAAAAGTGGAGAAGGAAACAATTATCGAACTCAAGAATATTCGGAAAGAGTTTCCTGGTGTAGTTGCTCTGGATAATGTAAATATGAAGATACGGGCTTCTGAAGTTCATGCACTTGTAGGAGAAAATGGAGCTGGAAAATCGACCTTAATGAAGATACTGTCCGGTACTTATTCAAACTACGGTGGATCCGTAATCTGCAAAGGTGAAGAGATTCATATGAAATGTGAAAAGGATGCATTTAAATATGGAATTTCTATTGTAGCGCAGGAATTGAACTATGTTTCAGAATTAAGCATTGCAGAAAATCTGTTTCTGGGACGTGAGCCGAAAAAAGGAAAAGTCTTTGTGAATAAAGCAGAACGACTAAAGGAAACCCAGAGATTACTTGATGAAATGGGACTTGATTATAATCCGAGGGAAAAGATGGGAAATCTAAATGTGGCACAGCGTCAGATGATAGAAATCCTGAAATCTTTATCGCGGGACAGCAGAGTGATCATCATGGATGAACCTACATCTGCACTTACCTCAAAAGAGTCAGAGATTCTTTTTAGTAAGGTAAATGAATTAAAGCAAAAAGGAATTGCGTTTATTTTCATATCACACCGACTGGAAGAGGTCTTTGAACTGTGTGACAGCTATACTGTATTAAGAGATGGAAAATGGATTGCATCTGGAGATATCAAAGATGTAGATACAGATAAACTGATTGCAATGATGGTGGGACGTGATATCAAGGATATTTACCCTCCGATACCGCAAATCGGAAAAGACATTCGCCTTGAAGTAAAGAATTTAGGAAGAAAGGATGTGTTTCAGAAAGTATCTTTTCAGGTTCATAAAGGAGAAATCTTTGGTTTGGCAGGAATGGTAGGTGCAGGACGAAGCGAGATTGTTGAAACTCTTTTTGGGCTTGCAAGGGCAAATGAAGGGGAAATCATCCTGGATGGAAAGCCGATAAAAATTCGATCTGTAAAAGATGCAATCCAAAATGGAATCGCAATGGTAACAGAGGACAGAAGAACTTATGGATTTGTCGGTGTCAGATCAATCAGTGATAATATCATTCTTCCAAATGGAGATTTATTTGCAAAAGGTGGCATTTGGGATAAGAAAAAAGTACAGCAGAAAGTTGCAAAAATCTGTAAAAGATTATCTGTAAAAGCACCAGATGCAAATACATTGGTTGGAAATTTAAGTGGTGGAAACCAGCAGAAAGTAGTACTTGCAAAATGGCTGGTAAGAAATATCAAACTTCTGATCCTGGATGAACCTACCAGAGGAATTGATGTAGGTGCAAAGCAGGAAATATATTCTCTGATAACAGAATTTGCAGAACAGGGACTGGCAATCATCCTGATTTCATCTGATATGCCGGAAGTACTGTCAATGAGTCACAGAGTTGGTGTTGTCGGCGGAGGAAAAATGCTTGGAATTCTGGATCGGAATGAAATTTCACAAAATAAGATTATGAAGATGATAGTGGAGGCAAAAGGCGATGAATAAGAAAAAAGCATTATCTTCAGGTGAGCTTTACAGAAAGTACGGAATCGTAATTATTATGATCATTCTGTTTGTTGCATCGGCAGTGATCAATCACAACTTTCTGAAACCTCAGAACCTGCTCAATATTTTAAAACAGATTTCAGTTGTAACAATTATAGCATGTGGTGAAACAATGCTGATCGTATCAGGAATGATTGATTTGTCAGCAGGTTTCCTGTGTACGACATCAGCCTGTGTATCGGCCGGAGTTCTTGCATCAACAGGACATTTATCACTGGCTCTTCTAGTAGGAATTGTAATTGGATGCGTATGTGGATGGATTAATGGTTTTCTGATCACCTATTATAAGCTTCAGCCATTTATTGCAACACTGGCAATGACTTATGTATTAAAGGGTATTGTTCAGATATACACCAACGGTCAGACAATTGGGGGTGTGAACAAAGCGAGATTTTTAGGACATGGCTCTATTTTGGGGATTCCGGTTCCGGTTCTCATTATGCTCCTTTCTGTAATTGTGATCGCTGTTCTGATGAAATCAACAAAGTTTGGAACTTATATTTATGCGATCGGTGGAAATGAGCAGGCAACAATTGCATCCGGAATCAATACAAACAGAACGAAACGTCTGATCTTTACACTTAGTGGTGCACTTACAGGACTTGCGGGTGTAGTACTGATGGCAAGACTGATGGCAGGTATGCCGTCTGTTGGTGAGGGATATGAATTTGATGCGATCACTGCAGTTATTGTTGGTGGAACCAGTTTCCTTGGTGGAATCGGAACGGTTACAGGAGCGCTGATCGGTTCAATTATTGTAGGTCTTATCAACAACATTCTGAACCTGCTTCATGTATCAACACAGTATCAGTTAATTGTAAAAGGTCTTTTAATTGCAATCGCAGTTATTATCGATATTAAGACAAAAGAAAACAAAAAGAGTAAATAAGTAAAAGGAGAAGGAAAATGAAAAAGAGATTACTTTCAATTTTAATGGTAACAGCAATGTGTGCAACAATGGTGGTCGGCTGTGGAACAGCAGATGATACAAAGGACAGCAGTAGTTCTTCAAAAGGGAAAAGCGATTATCTGGTAGGATTTGCAAATAACAGTGATACATATAACTATTGTGCAAAGTTCAGATCTTATCTGAAAGATGCCACAGAAGCAAAAGGAATTTCAATCACAGTAACAGATGCAGGCGGTGATACAAATGTTCAGAACGGACAGATCGATGATTTTATTGTGCAGAATGCAAATGTTGTATCTGCAATCAGTAATGACCTTGACGGTTCAATTCCGGCACTTGAGGCAGCAAAAGATGCAGGACTTCCGTATGTATCATTCCTTACTTCTGTATCTGGTGGAGACGACTATGACGGATATATTTATGTGGGTTCGCCAAATGAAGATGCAGGAAAAGCACAGGGTGAGTATCTGTGTGATGCATTCCCGGATGGAGCTTCAATCTTGTATTTTACCGGTGCACCAAATGATCAGCAGTATGTCGATCGTAAAAAAGGACTGGAAGAAGCACTTAAGAAAAATCCAAATATCAAAATCCTTGATGAATATAACGTAGAAAATTCAAAAGACCTTGGTATGAGTACTGCAGAAGACAGTCTTCTTTCTTATGACAAGATTGATGCAATTGTATGCCAAAACGATGATGGAGCACTTGGTGTTGTAGAGGCGCTTAAATCAGCAGGAAAACTTGACAGTATTCAGGTACTTGGAATTGACGGAAGTGATGATGCTCTGCAGTCAATTCAGGATGGAGAAATGACAATGACTGCACTTCAGGATGCAAAGGCACAGGCAGAAGCAGGAGCAGATATTTTTGAAAAACTGAAAAAAGGAACAGATCCGGCAGATATCGAAGATGTCAATATTCCATTTAAAATTGTAACAAAAGATAATGTAGCAGATTATTTAAGTAAATAATAAAGAATGAAATTCTCCCCTTGTTAGATGTGATGGCACAAAAGGCAAGGGGAGTGCTGTAAAGGGGACTACTATGGAAAAATACAGGAATAAAGATCTTCCCGTAGAAGAGAGAGTGGAGGATCTGCTGGACAGAATGACTTTTGAAGAGAAAATTGACCAGATTACATGTCTGGTAACTATTGCTGATGATATTCCGGAGTTTGAAAATTATATACCGAATGGCATTGGAAATGTAGGTGCATTTACAGTAGCAGATACGGTAGAGCCAATTGTGGAATATGCGGATAAGTTGCAGAAATATCTGGTAAATCATACACGTCTTGGAATACCGGCACTGATTCACTGTGAGGCGAGTGCTGGGGCACAGTTTACGGAGGCGGATGTATTTCCGAGTGCAATAGCGCAGGCGTCAACGTTTGATACGGAAGTGGTTGGCGAAATGACAGATATTATTCGCAAACAAATGTATTATGTTGGGTTCAGACAGGCACTTTCACCGGTAGTAGATATTACAAGAGATCCGAGATGGGGACGTATTACTGAGACATACGGGGAAGATGCAGCACTTACATCAGCCATGGCATCTGCCTTTGTAAAAGGAATTCAGGGAGATGAGCTGAAAGAAGGGGTTTTGGCGACTGCAAAACATTTTGCAGGTCACGGTATCACAGAGGGCGGTCTTAATATGGGGCGTAATATTGTTTCAGAAAGAGATATGCGGGAGATACACTGTAAGCCGTTTCAATGCGCGATCACGGAAGCAGGACTGAAAAGTGTAATGAATTCCTATTGCTCAGTGAATGGAGAACCGGTTGTAGGATCAAAGAAGATGTTGACAGATATTCTGCGTGGAGAAATGGGATTTCAGGGTTTTGTGGTTTCTGATTATTTGTCACTTGACCGCCTGGTGGATCCGTTTGCTGTCGCTGAGAATTTTGAAGAGGCCGGAATTCGTGCAATCCAGGCTGGATTAGATGTAGAGTATCCAAGATCAAAAGGATTCAGCTATAAAATGAAAGAGTCGATTGAAAGCGGCAGACTCTCTATGGATATAATAGATCAGGCAGTACGGCGTGTTTTGACACAGAAATTTGAACTTGGTTTATTTGAGAATCCTTATCCGGATCTTGAAAAGCTGAAAAAATATCTTCATCTTAAATCAGCAGATGAACTGAATGAAAAAATTGCAGCAGAAAGTTTTACACTGCTTAAAAATGAAAATAAAACACTTCCACTTTCTAAGAAAATTAAGAAAATCGCGGTAATAGGGCCTCATGCGGATAATATTCGAAGTCTTTTTGGTACATTTTCTTATCCGGCTGTACTTGATATGACCATGTCGAGAGAAGAAGATGGGCAGGAATTTGAAGAGCCAGGACTGATTATTTATGATGTTGAACAGAAATATAAAGGTGAGATTCGAGAAGTATCACCACGGGTAAATCGTAAGATTCAAAAGGAATTTCCAAACTCGAGAACATTATGTGCAGCATTGAAGGAATATCTTCCAGAAGCGGAAGTGGTTTATGCACAGGGAATTAACTGCTCTGGAGACAATACAGGTGGCATGGAAGAAGCACTACAGGTGGCAGCAGGGGCAGATGTGATTCTTTTGACTATTGGTGGAAAAAATGGATGGGGCGTAACTTCAACGGTTGGAGAAGGTATAGATTCTACGGATATTGATCTGCCGGGACGACAGGAAGAATTTGCAAGAAGGGTTTATGATCTGCATAAAAAGACAGTGGTTCTTCATTATGATGGCAGACCGCTTTCAAATGAATTTGTGGCATCACATTTTGATGCGATTATGGAAGTATGGCAGCCGGGAGAATATGGCAGTCAGGCACTGTGCAAGGTATTGTTTGGTGAACAGTCACCATCAGGACACCTTCCGGTTACAGTAGCAAGAAATGTAGGACAGCTTCCAGTATACTATGGTCTTCCAAGAGGAAGCGGATATGTATCAGCCGGACATACAGGGATGATTCGCAATAAAAATGGTTATATCAATGATACGGCAGAACCGCTGTATTATTTTGGACACGGTCTAAGTTATACAGAATTTACCTATTCAGATTTGCAGACGGATAAGAAAAACATAAATCCGGATGATACAGTGAAAGTTACTTTTACAGTGAAAAACACAGGAGAATATGATGGCGCGGAAGTCGCACAATTATATTTTTCAGACAAGGTTGCATCAATGGTAAGACCAACAAAGGAACTGGCAGGCTTTGTAAGAATATTCCTGAAAAAAGGGGAAAAGAAGAAAGTTGTATTTGAAATAAAGGTGTCACAATTCGCCTTCCTTGACGAAGAAATGAAGTGGAAAGTAGAAAAGGGTGAAATTGAACTTCTGGTAGGAGCTTCTTGCGAAGATATTCGACTTTCTGATATAGTCAGCATTTCAGAAGATGATTATATTGATGGAAAAACACGGGGATTTTACGCAAAAGCAGTTGTTTGTTAAGAAAGGCTGTGAGTATGAAATTTACAGAAGGATATTGGGAAAAAAATGAAAGAGCCAATGCTTTGTATGCTGTGCAGGCCGGTTATGCAGAAAAAATAGCGGCTGGTATGCGTGTGATTGCAACGTTTAAACCAATCCTGGGAAGAGCGGATGAACTGGATGTCGGTACAATGGTAATGGAATTTACTGCAGCCGGAAAAGATCGGATTCAGGTGACATACACACATTTTCTAGGGTATGAAAACAGAGAGCCACGATTTGAACTTTTTCTGGAACATCAGGAAGCGGAAGTTATAATTTCTGAGGAGGAAGCTGTATTAAAAAGTGGAAAAATGACGGTTCGGGTAGGACTGAAAGAATTTTATATCCGATTTGAGAGAAACGGGAAACTTCTTACCGGTGCAGCTTTTAAAAATGTCGGTTATATGCGCTACAACAGAGGGTATGCAACAAAATATCCAGAAGAAGAGTATATGGCAGAAACCGGGGAACCGTATATGTTAAATGAGTTGCTTCTAACAGCAGGAACGAACGTATATGGATTGGGAGAACGTTTTACAGCATTTGTTAAGAACGGACAGCAGATTGACTGCTGGAATGAAGATGGAGGAACAGCTTCGCAGATCAGCTATAAAAATATTCCATTTTATATCACCAACAGAGGTTATGGCGTTTTTGTTGATCATACTTCCAATGTTTCATTTGAAGTTGCCAGTGAGAAAGTAGAATATGTAGGGTTTTCGGTAAAAGGAGAAGAACTTCGCTATTATGTAATCGGCGGGGATGATATGAAAGAAATTATTCGGAATTATACGGATATGACAGGAAAACCGGCACTTCTTCCAGCGTGGTCTTTCGGTTTGTGGCTGAGTACTTCATTTACAACAGACTATGATGAAAAGACAGCAACAGAGTTTATTGAAGGAATGGAAAAAAGAGATCTTCCGCTGGAAGTGTTTCATTTTGACTGTTTTTGGATGAAAGCATTACACTGGTGCGATTTTGAATGGAACAATAAAATTTTTCCGGAACCGGCAGAAATGCTGAAACGTTATAAAGAAAGAGGACTGAAAATCTGTGTATGGATCAATCCGTATATTGCTCAGAATTCTACACTATTTGCAGAGGGAAAAGAAAAAGGATATTTTCTTTTAAGAAAAGATAGGTTCGGAATCAAGCAGGTAGACAACTGGCAGCCGGGAATGGCAATCGTGGATTTTACGAATCCGGAAGCTGTAAAATGGTATCAAAGTAAATTAAAAATATTGCTTGATATGGGAGTAGACTGCTTTAAAACAGATTTTGGAGAACGAATTCCGATAGACGTAGAGTATCATGATGAAAGCAATCCATGGGGAATGCATAATTATTATACATTTTTGTATAATCGGGCAGTATTTGAGCTTTTAAAAAGAGAACGTGGCGAGAAAGATGCAGTTGTGTTTGCGAGAAGTGCGACAGCAGGCGGACAGCAATTCCCGGTTCACTGGGGTGGTGACTGCACAGGTACATTTGAGTCAATGGCAGAATCTTTAAGAGGAGGCCTTTCTCTTACTCTTTCGGGATTTTCTTATTGGAGTCACGATATTGGGGGATTTGAAGAAGCTGCCAATCCTACGGTATATAAAAGATGGCTGCAGTTTGGAATTTTATCTACTCACAGCAGACTGCATGGTTCCAAGAGTTACCGGGTTCCGTGGACGTTCGATGAAGAGGCAGTTGAGGTGTGTCGGAAGTTTACAAAATTAAAACTTCGTCTGATGCCGTATATCTACGAAGCGGCTGTACGGTCAAATAAATTTGGAATACCTGTTATGAGACCAATGATCATGGAATTTGAAAAAGACCCTGCAGTGCGATATCTGGATCAACAGTATATGCTTGGGGAGCAGATTTTGGTTGCACCGATTTTCAATGAAGAGGGTATTGGTGAGTATTACCTTCCGAAGGGAAGATGGACACATTTGCTCAGCGGAGAAGAAAAAGAAGGTGGACGCTGGTATACAGAAGTGTATGGATTTGATTCTCTGCCGTTGTTTGTCCGTGAGAACACGCTTCTTCCAATTGGTAATAATGAAAAAACGGCAACATATCATTACCCGGAACAGTTACAGATTCTGGTATATCCACTAGAAGAAGACAAGATTGCGGAATGTATTGTTCCAGATGAAAAAGGAAATGAGGTTCTGGATATTACTGCCAGATATAAGGATGAAAAAATTGTTCTGTGCAGTTCAGGGGAAAATGAAGAAATTACATATCTTTTGGTAAATGTTCATGATGTAAAAGAGGTTTGCGGAGCAGAATGGAAAAACACAAAACGCGGAACAGTGATATATCCGAAATGTGATATTGTTGAAATTGTTTTTAGAAAATAAAGAGCAACATGAAAAGGCAGAGATTTTAACAGAATGAAATCTCTGCCTTTTTTGATAGAAAATAATAAATAATATTCATGTTTTCTTCAAAATCGCATATAATGTAATGATAATAAAGCGGAAGGATAGTTGTAAAAAGATGGAACAGTATACGATCCAGATTTATTTGGTTATATTAGCAATATTGGTCATGAGCCTTATGATTGAAAGAAATGACCTGATTGAAAGACAGAAGAAAAGAGAATTTTTGCGTTTCTGGTAGGTGGATATGCACTGATTGAAATTTTATCCGTATATTTCGGATAGATTTATTATATTGATGCGCAGAGCAATTATCATCATGAAAGATTTTATTGGGCATATATTGCTTTTTATCTCGGCTGTAGTTTATATTTTGTTGTTCAGGCATGGAAGTTCGGAGGGAGATATCAGAACAGTAATCGTATTGTATTGGGAACGATACTCTTTTCTTAATCTCTGGTGTTATGTTTGGGATGATAAGCAGTAAGGTACGGACGGATTATATTTGCCTGGCGATGGTTATATTTATTATAGCAGTATTATCGTGAAGACAGATGTAATAACAGGACTTATGAACAGACAGAGCTATGAGGGAAAGATTCCGTATGTATCTGTCGGCTACAGCAGATTTGATCCGGATAAGAATGATTGTGAAAGCTATGTAAAAGAAGAGGATTTACAGATGTATGAGTGGAAGCAGAGGAGTAAAGAGGAGCGAAAAAACAGTTGATTTTTATTTCATGTTAAAAATAAGAAAAAAGCTGATAAAAAAATAATTTTATAAACAGAAAGGTTTGAATTTTGTAGACTAAGGTATTATAATAGCGTAGGAAGTTGAAAACTTCTTAATCAAATTCAAACAAAAGGCAGGTGAACAGAATGGACAGTTGTGATAGTCATGGGCGAAGTATATACGCAGGATGGGAAAATGGCAGCAGTTCATTCTGTTTGTTCGTATAGCATTTCTTATCCTGTTTTCCCGTATTGACATTCATAATTGAATATTGGATGAAAGACAGAAATGTGGAGAATTTTAGACTTTGATTCTGCATGTTTTTGTGCTGGAAAAAGGATAAGGAGGGCGAAAGTTATGGAAAATACACAGGATTATCAGGACTACCAGGACTATAGAGCTGAGATCCTGGGCATTGTAAGAAGCAATGCCTCTCCGGGAATTATGAGAAACAAACTGGAAGACTACCATGAGAATGACCTTGCAGATGTATTCCCGGATCTCTCCGTTGCAGAGCGGCGGAAATTGTGCCGGATTCTGAATCTGGACATGCTTGCGGATATCTTCGAGTATATCGATGAAAAGCAGGCAGCTGAATATCTGGATGAGATGGATGTGCGAAAAGCAGCAGCAATTCTTTCCAGAATGGAAACAGATGCGGTTGTAGATGTACTGCGGATGATTCCAAAAGAAAAGAGAGCTCTTTTGCTAGAGCTGATGGATGATGAAGCCAGAAAGGATATGGCAGTTATTGCTGCATTCGATGATGAAGAGATCGGTTCAAGAATGACCACGAATTACATTGAGATCAGAGAGAATCTTACTGTAAAGCAGGCGATGACCGAACTTGTCAGTCAGGCAGCAAAAAATGACAATATTTCTACAATTTTTATGGTGACAGCGGATCACACCTTCTACGGTGCGATGGATCTGAAGGATCTGATCACGGCAAGACAGGATACACGTCTTGAGGATCTGATCGTGACATCATATCCATATGTATACGGTCACGAGCTGATCGATGACTGTATCGAAAAATTGAAAGATTATTCGGAAAATTCTATTCCGATCCTGGATAACGATAATAAACTTCTCGGTGTTATCACATCCCAGAGCATTGTAGATCTGGTCGATGATGAGATGGGTGAAGATTATGCGATGTTCGCTGGTCTGACTGCAGAAGAAGATTTGAAAGAGCCACTCAAAGAGAGTATGAAAAAACGTCTCCCTTGGCTGCTTGTTCTGCTGGCACTGGGAACAGTTGTATCTTCTGTTGTAGGTGTATTTGAGCAGGTAGTAAGCCAGCTGACGATCATTATGTGTTTCCAGTCACTGATCCTGGACATGGCAGGTAATGTCGGTACCCAGTCACTGGCGGTAACGATTCGTGTTCTGATGGATGAATCACTGACAGGAAAGCAGAAAGTAGAACTGGTATTCAAAGAGATGCGGATCGCATTTTCAAATGGTGCGATTCTTGGAATTTTGTCATTCCTCGTATTAGGACTTTATATTGCACTTTTCAAAGGAAAGACCTGGACATTCGCGTATGCGGTATCCGGCTGTATCGGTCTGTCTCTGATGGTGGCAATGGTAATTTCCGGTGCGGTGGGTACACTGATTCCTCTGTTCTTCAAGAAGATCAATATCGACCCGGCGGTAGCGTCCGGACCACTTATTACGACCATCAACGACCTTGTTGCGGTTGTAGCTTACTATGGACTGTGTGGTATTCTGCTGATCGGAGTGCTTCATCTGGCGGGATAATTATAAAAGAGAGTAAAAAAGAAGCTGGCAAAGAAGTGCAGTTTCGGGTGAAATAAAAAAGACACTGTGCAAGGTGACAATATCAGTTTGATATGCTACCCTGCATAGTGCCTTTTTTATTTTGAGGAATGACCGGTCAGACGTGCATCATCCCTGACATCACACAACCTCCTGCAGCACCGGCATTTTTCAGTTCGTGCAGTTGTGCTTCATCAATTTTGATTCCGCCAATGCCATAAACCGGAATCTGTACAGCTTGGCATACATTCTGCAGAAATGGAAGTCCCCGTGGCGGGAGCCCTTTCTTGCAGTCGGTAACATAAATATGTCCTGCTGTGAGATAGGAAGTTCCCAGCTTTTCCGCTTCGACTGCTTCAGAAACAGAATGGATGGAAGTTCCAACTGTATGAAAATCGGAAACCACTTTCGGATTTTCAAGCAAAAGTGGAAGTGGTAAATGTAGCCTGTCGCAGCCGAGTTCTCTCGCAACGGCTGGATAAAAATGCGGAATAAACGGAACTTTAAACTGTTCACAGATTTCCTTCACCTGCCGGGCAAGAGAAAAATATTCCTCTTCCGGCAGATCTTTTTCACGCAGGATCAGAGCTTTCGGATGCAGCTTGCAGACACGGGTAATCTGTTCTGTAAAAGGACGGGAACAGAGATGGCGGTTTGTTACGGCAATAAGATCTCTATACATAGATATAATCACTCATAACCGGCTGCATATTGTTGGAAAGAAGTGCCTGATAAACCTCATCTACGGAACGTCCGTCAGAAATCTCGAACTGGTCATCTCCCTTATCCTCAATATCATCCACATGGCTTCCGATTCCGGTGCTGACTCCGGCAGAGATTTTTGTTGCAGAAATCTGTACCAGATTGTCTCTTACACGCGCACATTCTCTTGTGGATACCGTAATGCTTGCAAATGGCATAAACAGACGATAAGCGCAGACTACCTGAAGGAGCTGTGGCTCATGGACGTCCATCGGATTGATCCGGTCGTTGTTGATGATCGGACGAAGTCTCGGACAGGAGAAGGCGATTTCGGCATGTGGGTATTTTCTCTGCAGGAGATAAGCATGGTATCCGGTTGCAAAGGCATCCTTGCGGAAATCATCAAGTCCGAGAAGTGCTCCGAATCCGACACCGCGCATGCCGCCCATCAGTGCACGTTCCTGGGCATTGACACGGTATGGGAAGATCCGTTTGTGTCCGGCAAGATGCAGGGTTTCATATTTGTCAGAATTGTAAGTCTCCTGGAATACGGTTACATAATCGGCACCGCACTCGTGGAGGAATGCGTATTCGTCCGAGTTGACCGGATAAATCTCAAGTCCGATGACTTTAAAATATTTACGGGCGATCTTGCAGGCATTTCCGATATATTCCACCGTGGATTTGCTACGGCTTTCACCGGTCAGGATCAGGATCTCCTGAAGACCTGTTTTGGCGATGGCTGCCATTTCTTTTTCAATTTCTTCCTCATTTAACTGTGCACGGTTGATCTTGTTGTGGCAGTTGAAACCACAGTAAATACAATAGTTTTCGCAGTAGTTTGCAATGTAGATCGGAGTAAACATGTAGACGCTGTTTCCGAAATGTTTTCGTGTCTCTGCCTGTGCAGCCTGTGCGATCTCCTCAAGAAGAGGAAGTGCGGCAGGTGAGAGAAGTGCAGCGAAATCCTCCGGTGTACGGATGTCATGCGCAATGGCGCGTCTTACGTCAGCTTCGGTATATTTTTCATAATCATAAGCGTTCATGGCACTTATGACCTGATCCATTACGTCAGATCCGATATCTTCCATTCCCGGAAGGTAAGTCATATGATCAATGCGGTTTTTCTTCTGGTCCTCCAGAATTTCCTCACTTAAAATACTTTCGTTGATATGTGAATTTTCCATTTTGACTGCCTCCTAATTCTCTAAGAATCCTGTCAGAGGTGAGGATGCGCTTGCGCCTCTTTCGATGGTGCGTCCCAGTCCGGAAAGATAAGCACTGCGTCCGGCTTCGATGGCTTTCTTGAAAGCTTCTGCCATGGCAGGAACATCTCCTGCAGTTGCGATAGCAGTATTTGCCATGACAGCGGAAGCACCCATTTCCATGGCTTCACAAGCCTGGGAAGGGCGACCAATTCCGGCATCAACGATAATCGGCAGATCGATCTCATCAATCAGGATCTGGATGAAATCCTTTGTGCTGAGCCCTTTGTTGGAACCGATTGGAGAGCCGAGTGGCATAATGCAGGCAGCTCCGGCATCAGCAAGTGCTCTTGCAGCATTCAGATCCGGGTACATATACGGCATGACAACAAAGCCTTCTTTTGCAAGGATTTCTGTTGCTTTGATGGTTTCGTAGTTGTCCGGAAGCAAGTATTTGGAATCATGAACGACTTCGATCTTTACAAAGTCGCCGCATCCGACTTCACGGGAAAGTCTGGCGATACGGACTGCCTCCTCAGCATTACGTGCACCGGATGTATTTGGAAGCAGGGTTACATTGTCCGGAATATAGTCCAGGATATTTGCAAGACCGCCTTCATTTGCGCGACGCAGGGCAAGTGTGATGATCTGAGCTTCTGCTTTTTCGATACAGGCTTTTACAAGATCCAGAGAAAATTTACCGGATCCGAGAATAAAACGGGAAGTGAATTCATGACCTCCCAGGATAAATTTATCTTCATTTGTACTCATAATAAAGTTCCTTCTTTCTTATATTTTTAAATTTCTTCTTCACCGAGGATCAGCCGCGTGATCATGTTGGCTTCATGTGCGGCACAGATGGCAACACGCGGCGCCATCAGTCCATGACCGTAAGTTGGTGCTGTCACGCCATCACCACACAGATAAAAGTTTTTCATGATCCGTTTTGTGATAATGGTATTGCTACTTCCATAGCCGGCCATTCCGGTTGCGGATACGAGCTTTTTCTCTGGGAAATGTTCCAGAATTCCATTGACCAGCATTGCTTTGGCTTCCGGATTATCAAAAGCTTCGCAGACAATTGTGGCATCTGCAAATAATTCCTGCAGATTATCGTCCGTAACTTTTACACAGTCCGTGCGGATATCCAGATACGGATTGATCTTCAGAAGCAGGGATTTCAGGGCATCGGTCTTGTACATTCCGATATGCTCCATGAAATATTGCTGGCGGTTCAGATTGGTAATGTCAACTACGTCAAAATCAATCAGGTGAAGATGACCGACACCGATCCGTGCAAGCGCATAAGCAACATTAGAGCCAAGGCCGCCAAGCCCTGCGATCGCTACATTTCCTGCCGAGAGAAGCTTCTGCGTCTCCGGTGAATGTCGCTCGTCAAGGGCGGTGTAGATTTCTTCTTTTGTAAGTGTATGATACATGATTTCTTAGCCTCCTCCTACAAAACTTACAACCTCCAGACGGTCCCCGTCTTTGAGCATGGTGTCAGAATAGCTGTATTTTGGTAAAATATCACCATTCATTTCAACGGCGATTCGTTTGATCTGATAATTGTTTTGTTCCAGATAATCCGCAACACTGAGCGGTCCGGTCAGAGTAACTTCTTTACCATTAACTGTAATCATGGAAAAACCTCCTTTCAAAACGGAAAAGTTCTTGAAAATGAAAAAAGAGTCCACAAAGAATTACACCCGTGGTGGTGTACCCCTTCATGAACTCTCGCCCAATCTCAACTTTACCTTATTCATTTTCGTGTAAACCCTGGTTGAATGTGGAATTTCATGATGTTGGGGTCAAAAGGTATTTTGACCCCTTTGATACCAGATTGCTACGTGCTTTGCACTCTCGCAATCCTCAAAAACATTCGTAATCCGCTCATTTTTCTTTGAAAAATGGCTACTTACTCATGTTTTTGGCGGGTCAAGAGGTCAAAAATCCTCTTGCAAGCAAGCTTGCATCAGCTTTCTGACCTTTTGACCCTGGTATCATTTCATATTATTATAAGAAATCCTGTTTCTCAAATATCATCAGAGTATGCTGATGGTATTTGACGCCGTATATCAAAAAAAGAGAGATACCAATGTATCTCCCGTTATCATCAAAATATACGTTCCTACGTTGGCATTATCCAAATCAGGTATATGGGTCGAAGTTCTGAACTTCCTCTCAGCCTGTCAAACAAGCTCCCCGTTTCATTTACAAAATTCAGTATAGTTCGGTTGAGGAAAAATGTCAATATCAATATAAAAATATATCCGGGCATATTCTGGAGTCAGATACAGGTGCCACGGACAAGTTGTATATTACAGGAGTGCTTTTATAGAACGGTCATATGTTTTTGTAACGCGGAGCATGGAAAAATGCACAAAAAAACAGAGCGTACTCTAAAAAATCATGTGAACGTGCCGAAATTGCGTGAAGTCCATTGACAAATAGGCTTTAAAGAGTTAAAACACCACTATAGTAATTTGATAAAATTTTTATTTATCTTATTAAAACTTAATTATATTAACTGGAAGAGAAAGAGAGGGATTAGTATGAATACATTAGTTATCGTATTGATCGCAGCAGTACTTCTTAGCTGTGCATATGTATTCTACGGCCGCTGGCTCGCTAATAAGTGGGGAATCGATCCAAAAGCAGAGACTCCGGCAAAGAAATTTGAAGATGGAAAGGATTATGTTCCGACAGACGGATGGACCGTGTTCAGTCATCAGTTTTCGTCAATTGCAGGTGCAGGTCCTGTTACCGGTGCAATTCAGGCAGCAGTATTTGGATGGGTTCCGGTATTCCTGTGGATCATCGTTGGAGGTATTTTCTTCGGTGCTGTTACAGACTTCGGTGCACTGTATGCCAGTATAAAGAACGAAGGAAAGTCTATGGGACTTCTGATCGAAAAATATATCGGTAAATTCGGACGAAAAGTATTCCTGCTTTTCTGCTGGCTGTTTACACTTCTTGTAATCGCAGCATTCGCAGACATGGTTGCAGGTACATTTAACGCTTACACAGAAGTGGACGGTGTCGTAAAACTTGCAGATGCATCAAAGACAAACGGAGCCGCAGGAACCATTTCCCTGCTGTTTATCGTATTTGCTATGATTTTTGGCCTGGTACAGAAAAAATTCCGGTTCCACGGATGGAAAGAAACAGTTGTCGGTCTTGTATTTACAGTAGCTGCTCTTGGCCTTGGTATGTTAGCACCGATCACAGCAACAAAAGCTACATGGACTTACATTACATTTGTATATATCTTCTTTACAGCAGTACTTCCGATGTGGATCTTAAAGCAGCCTCGTGATACCATGACAACTTATATGTTCATCGGTATGATCGTAGGAGCTGCACTGGGACTTCTGGTTGCACATCCAACCATGAACCTTCCGGTATTTACAGGCTTCCACAATGATACACTTGGAGATATGTTCCCAATCCTGTTCGTTACGGTAGCATGTGGTGCCGTATCCGGATTCCACAGCCTGGTTTCATCCGGTACTTCTTCAAAGACAGTATCCAATGAAAAAGATATGCTGAAGGTTGGATATGGAGCCATGGTTCTGGAAAGTCTTCTTGCAGTTCTCGCACTTTGCGTAGCTGGTGCAGCCGCAGCAGCAGACGGAACACCGGCAGCAGGAACACCATTCCAGGTATTCTCAAGCGGTGTTGCAGGATTCTTTGAAATGTTCGGAGTTCCGGTTTATGTAGCACAGTGCTTCATGACCATGTGCGTATCTGCACTTGCACTTACCAGTCTGGATGCAGTAGCACGTATCGGACGTATGAGTTTCCAGGAACTCTTCAGTGTAGATGATATGGAACATGCAGAAGGATGGAGAAAACTCCTTTGCAATACATATTTCTCAACAATCGTGACTCTGTTATGTGCTTACGTTCTGACACGTATCGGATATGCAAATATCTGGCCACTGTTCGGATCAGCAAACCAGTTACTGTCAGCACTTGTACTTGTAACACTTTGTGTATTCATGAAGGTAACAGGAAGAAGCAACAAGATGCTGTTCGCACCGCTGATTATCATGCTTTGTGTAACAGGAACCGCACTGGTAGAGAGAACCATCGGACTTGTAAAAGCATATGCAGCAGGTTCCGCTACTTTCCTTGTAGAAGGACTGCAGCTGATCATCGCAGTTCTGCTGATGGCACTCGGACTTGTTATTGTGATCAATTCTCTGAAGGCTTACTTTGGAGCTAAGAAAGAGTCTGAAGCGTAGGATTTATAAAATATGACGAAAAGGGATGGCTTGTCAAAATGATGGGCTGTCTCTTTTTTAGTGAAATGAGAAGGCGTTTAGACGTATATTCTTTCGGAAAAAGTATACGGAGACTTTGAAAATGTGATATGATTTGGATAGATTTTGGGAATAAAGTATGAAATGGCGGTTAATGTAATATGGAAAAAAAGGATTATGGAGATAAAAAGACGGAGTTGCTGGTGAAAGTCGCAAGAATGTATTACGAGGACAGCATGAGCCAGGAGGAGATCGCGAGTGAAATTGCCTGTTCCAGACCGTATGTATCCAGACTTCTGACGGATGCAAAAGAGATGGGAATCGTCCAGTTCAAGGTTGTGCCTCCAAAGGGATATGAACTGGAGATGGAGAGAAGACTCCGGGAAAAGGGTAGCCTTGAGAAGGTTATCATTGTGCCGAAAAAAAGTAATCTTCCAAAGCTGACAGCGGTGGCAAAGGCGGCTGCAGAATATCTTGAATCGGTTGTGGAAAATGGAGATATAATTGGATATTCGTGGGGGAATACGGTGTATTCTGTGTCGAATTTCCTGAGCCAGAAAGAAGATCTATCAGATGTGACAGTTGTGCAGTTGTGTGGTGGAGTCAGCAATTTACAGAATAATATCTATTCAACAGAAATCGCGAAAAATTTTGCAAAGGCGTGGGATGCGAAGCCGTATGCAATGATGTGTCCGGCTATGGTAGACAGCAAAGAGATAAAGGACGTTTTCGTCAGTGATTCCAATGTAAAGAAGGTGCTGGAATATGGCGATGAAGCCAATACACTCCTGATCACCATGGGAGCCTATGGTGTGCAGAATGCAGTATGCCGGGCAGGATATCTGAAAGAAGAAGAGATGCAGGAGCTGATCGTGAAAGGCGCAGTCGGGGACATTTGCGATCATTTAATCAATGACCAGGGAGAACTTTGCGATGAAGCGTTGGATGAACGGACGGTTTCGGTTCCACTGGCAGAGCTGAAAAAGAAGAAACGGAGGATTGGAGTTGCTTCAGGACAGAGTAAAGTAGAATGTATTTGTGGGGCGATCAGAGGGAAGATTATCAATGTTCTGATCACAGACGAAGATACGGCAGGAAAAGTCATTGAAAGATTAGAATAGCCATTGACAGGGTGGAATCCATGTGCTAATATCAAGGCATGAACAAAAGTTACTGAGCTGTTAACAAATGTAACCACAAGAAAAGGAGATATGGACATGGATAAAAAAGAAATCGCAAAATATTTAGATGATACCCTTTTAAAGGCAGATGCAACACCAGAACAGATTGTAAAGATCTGCGAAGAAGCTAAGACATACGGATGCGCATCTGTTTGTGTAAACTCAGGATATGTACCGCTTGTTTCAAAAGAACTTGCAGGATCAGAAGTAAAGACATGCTGTGTAATCGGATTTCCTCTTGGAGCATGCACATCAGAGGCAAAGGCTGCAGAGACAACAGACAGCATTGAAAAAGGTGCAAACGAAGTTGATATGGTAATCAACGTAGGACGTGCAAAAGCAGGCGAATGGGATTATGTAAAGAGCGACATCGAAGCAGTTGTAAAAGCGGCAGCAGGAAAAGCTCTTGTAAAAGTAATCATCGAGACATGTCTTCTGACAGATGAAGAAAAAATAAAAGCATGCCAGGCTGCAAAAGAAGCTGGAGCAGATTTTGTTAAGACATCTACAGGATTTTCAACAGGTGGAGCAAAAGTAGAAGATATCCGTCTTATGAGAGAAACTGTTGGACCAGATATGGGCGTAAAAGCTTCAGGCGGAGTACGTGATTTTGAAAAAGCACAGGCTATGATCGAAGCTGGTGCAACAAGAATCGGTACAAGCAGCGCTGCAGGAATCGTAGAATAGACAGATAAATAAGCGATAATAATAAATTGAGTCATTTTTAGAAGTAAATTCTATGAATGGCTCATTTTTTACGTCACAATAAAGAGAGAATCCAGTTTTGCAAGTGATTTTATGTTTAACAGGAGAAGTTGAGCGTTTTTTGTACATGCATGAAATCAGCTTTTGGATAAAATCTATGAAATAAATTGAAAAAGTTTCTTGAAAATATTTGACAAAATATGTCTGAAATGCTATGGTATACGCAAAGAAACCGGTTACAAAACTAAAGTGCCAATATGAGGAGAAAATGGGGAAAATGAACATATACGATATTGCAAAAAAAGCAAATGTTTCACCGGCAACCGTATCGCGTGTGCTGAATGGGAACCAGAGCGTGAGAGAAAAAACGAGAAAAAAGGTACAGCAGATCATAGATGAGAGCAATTATGTGCCAAATTCACTGGCACGGAGCCTGAGCGTGGGGGACATCCGGAATATTGCATTTCTGGCGCCGGATATCGAGAACTCATTCTTCAGCAAGATCTTGCACGGACTTTCAGATACGGCAAGTCAGTATGATTATAATGTATTCATGTATGGAACCAATGATGATCTGGAGGTAGAACACCGGATGTTGGAAGGAATCCGGAAGGAAATGGTGAAAGGGGTTGTGTTGATTCCTGTCACAGATAATGATGAAAAGACGATAGAGCTGTTGAAAGAGCTGGAAAAGAATCAGATCCCGGTTGTACTGCTCGACCGTGATATCCGCGGAGAAAATTTTGATGGCGTCTATTCGGATGACTGCCAGGGAGCGAAAGATGCGGTGAACTGCCTGATTGAAGAGGGGCATAAAAAAATCGCAATTGTCACAGGTGATGAGAATACAAGACCTGGAAGAGAGCGACTGAAAGGATACAGAAAAGCCCTGAAAGAGGCGGGGATTGAGGAAAAACCAGAATATATCGTGAATGGACATTTCAAAGAAAATATGTCCTATAAAGTTTGCCAGAAGCTGATGGAGCTTCCGGATCCGCCGACGGCAATCTTTTCATCGAACAACCTGACAACGCTTGGATGTCTGAAATATATGAAGGAACACAAGATCCGTATCGGAAAAGATATTTCTCTGGTGGGATTTGATGAGATTCATGAGTTGACGTATACAGAGCTGGAACTGACAGTGGTTGACCGTCCGATCTATGAGATGGGCTGTGCGGCGCTGGAATTATTCGAGATGAGTGTCCGGTCTATGGAAGAAGGCAGGAATAAGGTTCTGAAACATACAAGTCTTGTAGAAACAAAATTGATCCGCAGAGGATCTGAGATGCTGAAAAAATAACAGAAGAACAGAGACATGAAACAGGGTATTGGTTTTCCGGTACTCTGTTTTTTTACTTTTTTGAATGAAAATAAATTGGACGAAATATATCCGTCTTGTTTCTGAGTTTTCAGATAGGAATACTTTTTGATAAATAATCATCAATATGCAACCGGTTTCTCGTTCGGATAAATAAAGATAATGGTAAAAATGCACTAAAAATAGTTGATAAAACTAGATAAATAAACAAAAACGTGCATATAAGCAGAAAAAACATTGACATTACAAGGTGGACAGGTTTAGAATGAAAACAAATAAAAGAAACCGCTTTCAAAACGAGAAAGCAAAAAATAGACTGAGAAAAGAAAGAGGAAAAATAAAATGAAAAAGGTTGCAGTATTCGGAAGCTTCGTAGTAGATCTGATGGCAAGATCACCACACCTTCCGGTTCCGGGGGAAACAGTAAAAGGTTCTATGTTCAAGATGGGACCTGGTGGAAAAGGATTTAACCAGTGTGTTGCAGCACACAAAGCAGGAGCAGACGTTGTGATGATGACAAAGGTTGGAACCGATACATTTGCAAATGTAATGCTCGATACCATGACAGAGTTGAACATGTCAAAGGACAACATTTTCATCACCAAAGAAACAGAAACAGGAATCGCACTGATCCTGGTAGATGAAAATTCAAGCCAGAATGAGATTATCATCGTACCTGGCGCATGCAACACCATTACTGCAGAAGAGGTAGCAAGTGTTGAAAATGTAATCAAAGAATGTGAATACGTTTTGTTACAGCTTGAAGTTAATCAGGATGCTAACGAGATGATCGTAGACATGGCAAATAAATATGGATGCAAGGTCATCATGAACACAGCACCATATGCACCGATGACAGACGAATTCCTTTCTAAATGCTATATGGTAACACCGAATGAGGTAGAAGCAGAAGAAATCACAGGCGTTGAAGTGAAAGACCTTGATTCTGCAAAACAGGCAGCTGCTTACTTCAGAGAAAAAGGTGTCACAGATGTAGTTATCACCCTTGGATCAAGAGGAGTGTTCGTATCATCAAAAGGCAAAGAAATCGTTGTACCGGCATACAAAGTAGATGCAATCGATACAACCGGTGCAGGGGATGCATTTAACGGAGGACTTCTTGCAGCACTTTCCGAAGGAAAAGAACTCTGGGAAGCAGTAAGATTTGCGAATGGACTTGCAGCACTTTCCGTACAGAGACTTGGAACAACACCGGCTATGCCGACAAGAGAAGAGATTGATAAATTCCTTGCAGAACACGAATAAGAAGGAATTTACAAATAAAGGAGGAAGAAAGATGTTAAAAGGAATACCGGAAATTATTGGATCAGATTTATTGAAAGCACTGGCAGACATGGGACACGGTGACATTCTTGTTATCGCAGATCATTTTTATCCGCCGTATTCAAAATCACCAAATGCAGTAAGCATTCAGGCAAAAGGCAACACAGCACCGGAAATGATCGATGCAATCTTAAAACTTATGCCGCTGGATACAGAATACTGCGCAACACCATTAGAGTACATGGTTCCGGATGCTGATTCAGGAGTTGAGATGGAACAGTGCGATACATGGGATGAAGCGATCGAAGCAGCAAAGAGAAATGGTTATGAGAACTGTGCAGGACCAATCGAACGTACAAAATTCTATGAAAAAGCAGGAAAAGCTGTTCTTACAGTTTGTACAAGCGAAACAAGACCATATGGATGCTTTATGTTACAAAAAGGGGTTATGTAAATAAAGCACGTGAGAATGAAACGTTTTAAAGTGTAACTTATATAAGAAACATCAAGGAGGAAAAAAGTTATGAAAATGAAAAAGGTAGTATCAATGTTACTGGTCGGCGCAATGACACTTTCGTTAGCAGCTTGCTCAGGCGGAAAATCATCAGGATCTTCTGATGACAAATCATCAAGCAAGGGAGGATCAGATAAGAAATCTTATCACGTAATTTATTTAACACCTTCTACAGCATCCCAGTTCTGGACATATGTTGGAATCGGTATTGAGAACGCTATGAAAGATATCGAAGAGAGCGAAGGAATCACAGTTGATTATGAAGTTGTCGGACCAGCTGAAGAAAGCCAGACAGAAGACTATGTAACAACATTTGAACAGTGTATCGGAAAACAGCCAGATGCAATCGTTACAGCTACACTTGCAATTGATGCAACTGTACCGAAGGCTCAGGAAGCTACAAATGCAGGAATCGTTCTGAACTTCGTAAACTGCGGTATCGGAACTGGCGATGACGGTGCAAATGAAGATTACTACAACGAATTCTACTACTGTTCAAATGATACAATCGGTGAAATGGCAGCAGAAGCATTCAAGGACGCTATGGATGCCAAAGGTGTTACAAGCGGTGTCCTTGGTATGAACACAAACGTTGAAAATGAAGCTCTTAACCACAGAATCGATGGTTTCAGAAACAAGATCGCAGAGATTGCACCGGAACTTGAACTGACAGATACATATTACAACGGTAATGATGTAGAAACAGCTCAGAAGAATGCAGAAAATATTATTTCTACATACGGAGACAAGCTGATCGGTATGTATTCAGGAAACAACATTACAGGTGATGGTGTGTGCAATGCAGTTGCAGATTCTAACGTAGGCGATAAGTTTATCAACGTAGCAGTTGACTCAGATGATATTGAAATCCAGGCTCTGAAAAATGGTGTCTTAGATGCAATTATCGTTCAGGATGCATACGCTCAGGGATACAAATGTATGGAAAATGCACTTCGTACACTGATCGATGGAAAAAACCCTGAATCTAAGAAACAGGTTAACTGCCCACCAGTTGTTATCACAAAAGACAACATGGACGACAGCGATATGCAGGATCTGCTTGATCCTACAAGACTTCAGAAATAGTCTTAATAGAACAGTAGTTACACTTTAATAATAAGAATAAAGGATTGATGTAAGGGGCGGTTTACATCGCCCCTTACTTATAGAAGAGGTATGGGTTATGCAGGACACGATTTTAAAAATTCAAAATATCAGTAAATTCTATCCTGGTGTAACAGCACTTAATAACGTAAGTTTCGAGATCAAAGCCGGTGAAGCGAGAGCACTCTGCGGTGAGAACGGTGCTGGAAAGTCTACGTTGATAAAATGCATCATGGGTGTTGAAAGACCGGACGAAGGAAAAGTTTTAATGAATTACAATGGCGACTGGATTGAAAATACCAGTGCACTTGAAGCGCAGAGTCATGGAGTATATGCGAACTATCAGCATGTAAACATTGCGCCGGATCTCAGCATTGCTGAGAACTATTTCCTTGGCAGACAGCCAAGAACAAAATTAGGCATGGTTGACTGGAAGAAGATGTATGATGACAGTCAGAAAATTATCGATAAATTTGGGATGAATGTTGATCCTCGCCAGAAAATTTCGAGTCTGCCGATTGCTATGCAGGCAATGGTAACGATCAGTAAAATTTCTGTAAGCGATGATTTGAGAATAGTAATCTTCGATGAGCCGACAGCTCTTCTGGAGAACGAAAAGGTTGAAACGCTGTATAAGTTCATTGATGAACTGAAATCTAAAGGTGTAAGTATTATTTATATTTCACATCGTCTGGAAGAAGTCATGGATATCTGCGACAGTGTTACAATCCTGAAAGATGGAACTTATATTGAAACAAAACCGATCGAGGAAGTTACAAAAGACTCCCTGATCAAGATGATGGTAGGACGTGAACTTTCTGATATTTACAATATCAAACGGCAGAAACCGGGAAAAGAAATCCTCAGAGTTGAGAATTTCTCAGACAGTAAGCATTTCAAAAATATCAATTTTAATCTGCATGCAGGAGAAATTATAGGTTTTGCAGGACTTGTAGGTGCAGGACGAAGCGAGATCATGAGAGCCCTCTGTGGTGTAGAAAAGAGATTAAGCGGAGATGTCTATGTAAAAGGTAAAAAAGTTGAGATCAAGGATCCGGCAGGAGCGTTAAAAAATGGTATTGGATTCCTGACAGAGGACAGACGTGCAGACGGACTTGCCCTTGCCCTTCCAATCAAGACTAATATCAATATGAACTCTTATGAAATGATAAGCAAAGGTGGAATCATTTCTCTGAAGAAAGAAACAGAAAGAGCGGAAAAATATTCAAAAGATGTCCGCGTAAAAACACCGAGTGTTATGCAGCTTTCAGGTAACCTGTCAGGTGGTAACCAGCAGAAAGTCGTTATCGCGAAACTGCTTTGCAGAAATCCTGATATTCTGATTTTTGATGAGCCAACAGTTGGTGTCGATGTAGGAGCGAAGGAAGAGATCTACAAGATTATGGAAGAGCTTACTGCACAGGGCAAAGGTATCATTTTAATTTCTTCTTATCTGCCGGAGGTTATGGGATTATCAGATCGTCTGTTCGTAATGGCACAGGGAAGAATTACCGGAGAATTTAATTACGATGAAATAAAAGTACTGAAGGAAGAAGATGTCTTGAAGAAAGCATCTGTTGAGGGCTAAGGAGGATTATTATGGCTAAGGAAAATAAAATCAAAAAGACAAGTATATTCCAGCAAACAGAATTTACATTAGGTCTGATCATTGTCATTCTTTTTGTTGGTGCATCACTTTTTACAGATAACTTCTGTACACTTTATAATGTAACAAACTTAATGAAACAGTGCGCAATCATCGGTGTTATGGCTGCGGCACAGACCATGATCATTATCACAGGCGGAATCGATATCAGTGGTGGTGCAATCACAGGACTTTCTTGTATGGTTCTCGCATTACTGCAGAGAGATACACACATGAACATGTGGATTACGTTACTTATTGCGGTTATTATTGCGATTGCAGTTGGTTTCCTGAACGGAATTATCATTTATGATTTACAGGTTCCGCCAATGATCGCAACACTTGGTATGCAGACAATCGTTCGTGGTTTTGTAAAAATCATCAGTAACGCACTTACAGTTACAGGTATCGATCAGAGAATCCTGAGCATGGGAAATACAAACGTATTCGGAGTACTTCCGGTTCTGGCAATTATCTGGGCAATCGTAGCAGTTATTATCTGGTTCATCCTGAAATATGCAATCTTCGGACGTAGCCTCTATGTACTTGGTAGTGGTGTTGAAGTTGCAAAATTAAGTGGTATTAAAGTAAGAAAAATGTTCTATGCAACATATGCTGGAGCTGGTCTCCTTTATGGTATCGCAGGTATCATGCTTGCAGCACGTGTTCAGAGTGCTCTTCCAACCGGTGGTGAAGGATACGATATGAATGCAATCGCAGCAGCAGTAATCGGTGGCGCATCATTAGCAGGTGGTAAAGGAACCGTTACAGGTACAGTACTTGGTACAATCCTGATGGTACTTATCAACAACGCCGGTGTACAGTTCGGATTAAATACACATGTACTTGAAATTACAAGTGGTGTCCTGATCATCTTTGCTGTAACAATGGATATGCTGAAAAACAGAAAGAAAGCATAATTAAATACGAGAAAACTTTTTTCATGGGGGCTAGCCTTTTTGGGGTGGCTCCTTTTTATATTATGAGAAATAAATACCAGAGTCAGTGTTATTAACAGACATGCATTTAATTTTACAGACATGAAATTAGGTATAAATTTGGAAAGAATCATTGCGGACACGCATATAATAGTCAGGTACAGGAAATAATTCATCTGAATAAATGTAAGAAAGAGAGGCTGTTTATGGAAGAGCGGGATGATCTGGAACAGATGGCATTTATACAGAAGTGGAATGACGGAAAGGCAGAACGGGAGAAAAAGCGGGAGCAAATGTGGAATGGGATTCTGGAGAAGGCTGGGATAAAGAAAGAAGAAAAGTAAAAAGGAAAATGATTTTTTAGAAAAAATGAAAAGAACTCAAATAGGAACTCAAAATTTAAGTTTCTGTTTGAGTTCTTTATTTGAGTTCCTTTAAGAAATTAAAAAAATATGCTATTATCTTAAAAGTAGAGAGAAGGAAGTAAAATTACAGCAGAAAATTTTTGAAGAACTAAAAAATCAAAGGGGAAGATTAGCGATGGTAAAAATAGATTTAATCACCGGCTTCTTAGGTTCCGGCAAGACAACGTTTATTAAAAAATATGCAAAATATCTTCTGGATAAAGGAATGAACATTGGCATCCTTGAGAATGATTTTGGTGCGGTAAATGTAGATATGCTTCTTTTGCAGGACCTGATGGGAGATAACTGTGAGCTTGAAATGATTTCCGGTGGGTGCGACAAAGAGACGCACAGGCGGCGTTTCCGGACGAAGCTGATCGCAATGGGAATGTGCGGATATGACAGAGTAATTGTTGAACCGTCCGGGATTTATGATGTAGACGAATTTTTTGACGTTCTTCACGATGAACCACTGGATAAGTGGTATGAGATTGGCAATGTGATTGCGATCGTTGACGCAAAACTGGAGCCGGAATTGTCAGAAGAAGCAGACTATCTGCTTGCGTCCGAGGCTGCAAATGCAGGAAGCATTATCCTCAGCAGGGCAGAAGAAGCAACAAAAGAACAGATTGAAAATACAATTGAACATTTGAACAGAGCGCTTGAACAGGTTCAGTGCAAGCGAAGGCTGGATCAGGAAATCATGAGAAAAGATGGAGCAGAGCTTTCGGAAGAGGATTTTGATAAGATCTTAAAGGGCGGTTATGTTGCAGAAAATTATCGGAAGATGGATATAGATGAGAAAAAAGGTTTTGATTCGTTGTATTTTATGGAATTAAAAATTTCTGCAGATGAATTGAAGACGCAGGTTGCGAAGATGATGCAGGATCCGGAATGTGGCGGTATTTTCCGGGTGAAGGGATTTGTGAAAGATGATGCAGGAAGCTGGATGCAGCTGAATGCAACCGGTCATGAGATCAGTATGAAGCCGATCGGAGACGGGCAGGAGGTTGTGATCGTGATTGGGGAACAGTTGAAGGAAGATCGGATACGGAAGTATCTGGAGAATTAGAAAGTGTAAAAGAGCACATCAAAAGCGATGTGATCCGGTCAGTATGCTGAAAACAGTTTTGTTTGTGTAATACAGCTGTTATTGTATCCATAAGCAACAGGACGCATGAAAAAGCTTTCGTTTTTTCATGCGTCCTGTTAATTTATTGTTTTTGATAAATGATATGTTTTACACGACCGCCATCCATAATGATGGTATCATTTTCAGCTTTTACATACATTACAAGATTTGCATCCATTCGGAAGATAATACTTCCTGATCCTGATTGATAAAGTGTTGTTTTCCCATAACGACGCATATGGATTTCGCATGTATTTCCAACTTTCACTAATTTCATGAAGGAATCGGTTTCATCGTTGTAATAGGTTCCTTCCTGGAAAAGTGCCGGATCTGCAGGTTTGGCAGGGGTCAATGTAAGTACACGACCAGGAAGCCGATAAAGGATTCCGTTATCTGTGAAGTAGATCTTTTCATCCAATGAACCAATGCGATAACCGCCATCCTCTTCTTTTACCAGTTCTGTGCGGCACCATTCTCTTTGCATATAGAAAGTACCGTTTTGCTCTGTGATATCAACAAACATTGGATCATCCGGAAGTGCTGTCAGGAATACACCGCTGCGAGCGGGTGCATTTTCATGTTCCGGCACGACTGGTTCGGTACAATCCGGTAATCCGAGTACGATGCAGGCAGCTTTATCGGCAAGCTTAGACATTGCGTAAGTTGTGGTGTTACTGATCAGTACAAGCTCCAGTTCTTTTTCCGGAATGCAAATAATTTCACCACGGTATGCAGCATCGGCACCGCCATGTCCGAATACATCCAGACCATGAAGCTTATGGGTGATCAGTCCGCCGCAGTATTCAGCCGTTTTGCCATTGCTGAGAAGGACAGGTTTCTTCATAAGCTCGATAATTTCAGGATCGATCACATTTGGATGAATGTACTCATCTAATACTTTGCAGAGATCAGAAGCACAGGTATTTACAGAGGTTGGTCCGTAAAGTGCGTAGTTCAGTGGATTATAGTAGAAAGTATCATCGCCTTCGTCCTGGTAAGAGTAAGTAAGATCCGGAACAATCTGTGTAAAGCTTTCACGAACAAAAGAATGTGTCATTCCGAGTGGATTGAAAATACGTTCTTTTACAAACTGTGGGAAGCTCATTTGTGATAGCTTTTCAACGATAAGTGCCAATAAGTGGAACCCGGTGTTACTGTATAAATACTGTGACTGTGGTTCAAAGTTCAGCGATTTCTGAAGAGATATCGTTGTATTGATATCATCCATGTCAATCTGATCGTTGATCTTGATACCGCGTAAAAATAAGAGTTCCCATTGGTCGCGAAGTCCGCTGACATTATTCATCATCTGGCGGATCGTGATCGGTGTTTCAATGTTGATATATTCATCTAAATATTTTCTTATGTCGTCTTCTAAATCAAGTTTTCCTTCTTTCCAGAGAAGAAGAATAGACATAACAGTAAATTCTTTGGAAATCGATGCGACATGGAAAATACTTTCTTTATGGATTTTTAATTTATTTTCAAGATTTCCATATCCAAAACATTTTTCGTAAAGAGTGTTACCGTGCTGGCGAATCAATACCTGAGCGCCAGGGCAAAGACCGCGATCCCACATACGGAAAAGCTGATCTAATTGTTCTGTCATATTTGAATTCATTACAAAAATACTCCTTCTGATAAACTATTTTTTTAGGATTTTTTCGAATGCATAAAGCCAGTTTTTGCCTGCAAGCAGAGAAATCCGTTCATCTGAATAATTATGTTTCTTCATATCCTGCAAGAAATCCGGAATGTCCGCATGACCGCCGGAGAGAATGTCGAAAGGAAACTCCGGCATCAGGGATAAGTCTTGTGCGGAACTGTTCTTTAAGAAGAGATCGCAAAAGTCAAATCCGAAACCGACATGCTGTTCTCCCATTACCTCAATCATGTAATCTAAGTGTGCAAGCATTTGCCGGCGGTCAGGTGTGCTGTCGGCATCTGCATTAATGATACTGCAGGCATTCAGTCCCACAACACCGCCACGTCTGGCGATTTCTTTTAAATGCTCATCCTTCAAATTCCTGTTATTATGAGCAACTGCCCGTGCATTAGAATGCGATGCGATTAGTGGGCAGGAGGTAATGGATAAGACATCATCCACGCCCTCGTCACTTAAATGACTGAGATCAATGATCATGTTTAAGGATTCAGCTTCTTTTACAAGCATTTTTCCAAAGTCGGTCAGACCACCTTTTTTGGCGTTCCCGGTAAAATCACAGCCGTCAGCTGCCATATTTCTGCGGCTCCAGGTAAGTCCCAGTCCTCTTACGCCTGCGGCGTAGAAAGCATGTAACATGAGGCAGGAGCTTATCGGTTCTGCTCCTTCAAACGAGAGAAGGATACCGACTTTATTTTCCGAAGCGGC
The DNA here is from genome assembly GCF_027679115.1 of Coprococcus sp. TM115-187. Lineage (NCBI taxonomy): Bacteria > Bacillati > Bacillota > Clostridia > Lachnospirales > Lachnospiraceae > Coprococcus > Coprococcus sp. TM115-187. Next base: position 45,918 of record NZ_JAQEKS010000019.1, read on the forward strand.
TTTTACAAAGTCATCTGCGCTCGTGCAAAGCATAAGAAGGTCCGGACTTTCGCTTATCTCACAGTGGAGAGCGGCAATCTGTTCCATAGCGATTGAAATACCTCCATAAGGCAGGTACTGGCTATCTACAAAGAGGGAGGCAACGACTCCCGTCACGTTTCCTTTTTTAAAAGCTGGATAGTATAATCTTTCAATGACCTTATGCTCGCCGTTTTTGCGGCGTACAGCGACATCACTGAGTAAGTCAAAATGTCCATCAATAATATATTTCATAATCGTGTTTTCCTTAATAAACTAATTGTGAAAAGTAAACAATTATAGTAGCTTCTTCATCTGATGTATTCATGTAGTTATGTAAACAATTTTTAGGAATATAGAAACTGTCACCCTCGTGGATTACATAAGTACTGTTATCCATACGGAGTTCCAGTTCCCCTTTCAGGAGCAGGAGACTCTCGTCATAATTACCATGTGAAATCATCTGCTCAGTCACCCAGGTGTTAGGGTTTAATCTCACAATAAGTCCGGTCATTTGTGCTTCTTTTGAGTCCGGAAGTTTAGAAGGTGTAAAAATGGAGTAGGAAACATCGATTTCCGGGATTTTCATTGGAATTCGTTTTTCTTTTCTCACTAAATAAGTTTCTTTTGAATTATTTTTCTCTTCAGATGACTCAACAGAGAGTTCAGAGTCACCCATGATTAACCATACTTCTGAACAATCTAAGCAGGCTGCAATTTTTCTAAGTGCTACGAGTGAAGGAGATTTTAAATCTCTTTCAATTTGTGATATATGACCTATTGTGTATCCGGTAGCTTCAGCTACCTCTTTGAGCGTGAGCCCTCTTTTTTTTCGCATTTCGCGAATTCGGCTTCCATACATGGTCCCGCCCCTCCTTTCGCAATTCAAGTATAAAAACTAGCAGTTTTTGATTGCTTTTTCAATACGGGTAAGAGCTTCCTGAAGTTGCGCGCGTGGACAGCCAATGTTTAATCGCATATAAGTGCTGCACTGGGCACCGAAACGATATCCAGGATTCATTTTTACCTTTGCTTTTTCTAAGAAAAATTGATTTAACTCGTCATTTTCCAGATTAAGTTTTGAACAATCAAGCCACAGAAGATATGTTCCTTCAGGTGACCAGACGCTGATTTCCGGAATATTTTCTCTGATATATTCCACGGTGAAATCTCTGTTAGCTTCGAGATATTGAAGCATTTCTGTAAGCCATTCCTCGCCTTTTGTATATGCGGCAGTCAACGCTGTCATACCGAAAACATTATCTCCTAGATCAAACGCATTATAGGTTGCGTCATACGCATTGTATAATTTCTTGTTCGGAATAACAACATAAGATTGACAAAGACCGGCAACATTAAAGGTTTTACTCGGTGCAAAAGCTGTGATTGTATGTTCCATAGCATATTCTGATACGGATGCCATCGGAGTATGGTGTTTTCCGCCATATACGAAATCGGCATGGATCTCATCTGAAATAATATACAGCTCATGGCGTTCGGCGATTTTAGCAACTTCCAAAAGCTCTTCTTTTGTCCATACACGACCAGCCGGATTATGAGGATTACACATCATGATCGCTTTGCAGCGGTTGTCGATCTGGGCTTCCAGACGCTCGAAGTTAATGGAATAACGTCCGTTTTCATCACAATCTAACTGGTGATTAATGATAACACGTCCATTTTCTTCAATCGAAGAGTAGAATGGATGATAAACAGGTGTCATGATCACAATACGATCCCCAGGTGTTGTCAGAGATAAAAGACTCATAACAAGAGCAGGAACAACGCCGGGACTGAAACCTAACCATTCGCTCTGGATATCCCAGTGATAACGTCTTCCTACCCAGGATACGATGGCATCTTTTAATTCTTTGCTGTGATGAGTATATCCATAAACAGGATGATCTAAACGTTTCTGCATTGCTTCGCGAATTTCCGGAGCTGCTGCAAAATCCATGTCTGCTACCCACATCGGAATGACATCTTCCGGAATATTGTATTCCCATTTATTACAAGATGTGCCGCGTCTGTCGATGATTTCATCAAAATTATATTTTCCCATTTTCTTTTTCTCCTTCGAAATTTTTAGTTAGCTGTTCCTGCAAGACCGGTAATTGCAGAGATGCCACATTCTAATTCATGCATGTTATCGCATGTGATTTCTACTTCTGTACCGCTTAAGCGTTTCATGCGAGGAATTTGTGCAACAGTGTCGGCCATTGCTGTTGATTTGAATTCAAATCCCAGTTTGATCGGAGTTGTAACTTCATATAAAGGAATTTTGCTCAAATCGGAATCAAGAACTTCCTTTACTGCAGAAATCGTGTTTTCCCTGAGAACTTTTTGCGGAGGGAATTTTGCTGCGTAGCGGGATAAAGCTTCTTTTGTTGTTACAAATTTTATCCATGGCATCATTTCTTTGTCTATAAGCTGTTTGCGAAGACCGGAATCACCGATGATAAGACCGACCGGAACCTTATAAGAAGCAGCAAGTGCTGCGTTCGTTGTGCTTTCGTTCATATAGGTCCCGTTGATCTTAAGGCTGGAAACAACTCTTCCGTAGAAGCTGTGATCCATATTGGCGAAATCTTCTCCCGGACCGGCATGATATCCGGCCAGAAATACAACATCGTAGGTTTCATCCAGGCAAGACATCATGTACTGTCTTCTTGGAGAACCGCTTACTAAGCTGATACGTTCATCCATCTGGCAAAGTTCATCATAAGAAAGGTTCGTTCCGCTTCCATGAGAATCAGAAATGGTGATTTCCCCGATTTCATCATTTCTGGAAGAAGCATGAATTCCTTCGATGATCCAGCGTACCTGATTGTGTAAAGCGCGGCGGAAGGAAGGAACCTCATCGCGTTCCTGGGATGGAGAAGTGATACCAGCCATTCCTTCCATGTCTACAGAAATGTAGATTTTTAGTGCTTTCTTCATAAGAAAATCCTCCTTTATGTAATTTATTTGTTTTCTTATAGAAAAACAAAACATACAGTTGTTGAAATATTATAAAACAATAAAAGAATGCTGTCAATATCTTGACATAATATACAAAAAGAATTATACTGTCAGTAATATTTATACTGTGAGTAAAAAACACAGAAAAAATCTTTTTCGTAAAACGAAACTCAAAAAAGGATGTAAAGGAGGAGAAATGTATGAAAAAGAAAAAATTAGCGTTGTTTTTAGCACTGACGATGGTTGTCGCTAGTTTTGCGGGGTGCGGTGGCAAAAAAGAAAAAGCTTCTGACAATGGATCAGCAAAACAGGAAGCAGAAACGGAAACTGAAGGATCAGAAGAGGGAAGATACCTTATGTGGAGATTGTATTCTGAACCAAAGCAGTGGGACCCAACGAACAACTCTGAATCTGTATCAGATGCGATTTGTAAGCAGTTGTTTGAAGGCCTCACCGTATCAACATCCGATGGCTTTAAACCGGGTATCGCGGAAAAATGGGATGTTTCAGAGGACGGAAAAACATATACATTCCATTTAAGAAAAGATGCGAAATGGTCAGACGGAAGTCCGGTGACAGCAAAAGACTTCGAATATTCCTGGAGAAGAATTTGTGATCCGGATTTTGCATCTGAAGCACTTCAGGCTATCACAGATTATGTTGTAGGTGCTACTGAATATTTTGAAGGAACAGGTGAGTATGATGATATCAAAGCAACAGCAATTGATGATTATACATTTGAAGTTGTTTTGAAGAATGCAACACCGTTCTTCCCGCAGTTAGTTGCCAATGACGTTTATCTTCCTATTAAAAAAGAAGCAGTGGAAGCAGCAGGTGAAGGATGGGAGAAGAAACCGGAATCAGCAATCAGTAACGGAGCATTCTACTTAGAAGAATATCAGGTTGGATCTCATTTATTACTGAAAAAGAATCCTTACTACTATGCAGCAGACGAAGTAAAACTTCCTGGTATCAAAGCAGTATTTATTACAGATGATAATACCGCATATCAGGCATATCAGGCAGGTGAGATCGATGTTATGGATCACCTTCCGGCAGAACAGATTCCACAGATTGTTGCTGAAGATCCATATGTAATTGTCAGTGCCGATACAGGAGCACAGTTCCTGAATTTCAACGTAGATAAAGCACCATTTGATAATGTTCATGTAAGAAAAGCAGTTGCCAAGGCAATCGACAGAAAGCAGATCACAGAACAGGTATTAAAAGATGGTTCTATCCCGGCAAGTAACTTTATCGCTCCGACATGTCAGAAAACAGATGGAACACATTTTCGTGAACTTGAAGCAGATGGATATCCGGCAGAAGAATATGGAATCGATCCGCGTCAGGCTAAGGTAGAAGATGCGCAGGCAGAACTTGCGGAAGCAGGTTATCCAAACGGAGAGGGCTTTCCGGAGGTGGAAATCACATATGCGAATACTGAAAAGAACAAGAGACTTTGTGAAGCAATTCAGCAGATGCTGGAAACAAATTTAAATATCAAAGTTAAACTCCGCGCAGAAGAATCAAGTGTATTCAGCTCTACAAAGAGTAAAGGTGATTATCAGATGGCTCCTGGTGGCTGGACAAATAACCCATACGATGCAAGTGGACTTATTAAACTTTTCTATTCTCAGAATGGTAATAATACATGCCAGTGGAGATGGAGAGAATACAAAGGCGCTCCGAACGATACAACATTAAATCCTGGTAACAAAGCATTTGATGAAGCATTTGATAAAGCAATGGCTTCATTAGGCGAAGAAAGAGATGCAGCCTGGGAAGAAGCGAATAAAGCACTTATGGATGATATGCCGATCACAGCACTTTATTATCCGTCATTTGTGGCTCTTGTAAATGAAGATCAGGTAGAAAACGTTGAACTTACATTGGGCAATTCATTTATGTTCAGCCATGCTGAAATCGTTGAGTAGTTGTTGACTTTAGGAAGACCGAAAAGTACCTTGCTTTTCGGTCTCCCTATTATTAGAGGAGAAGTAATATGCTGAGATATATAGCGAAAAGAGTACTTTCTGCGATTATTACGATCTGGTTCATTATGACACTGACATTTACATTAATGAATGCAATTCCAGGTGACCCATTTGCCAGCGAGAAAATGAACGATCCGGTAATTATTGCAAATATGAAAGCAAAATATGGTCTTGATAAACCGTTTATTGAACAATATGGAACATATATGCGGAACTATATGCATGGGGATTTTGGTATTTCCTTTATGAAAAAAGGAATCACAACCAATGATATTATTTCAGCAGGATTTCCATATTCTTTAGCAATCGGTATTTGGGCTTCGTTAGTTATTTTAGGTTTCGGAATATTTTTTGGTATTATTGCCGCATTGAGGCAAAATAAATTTGTAGATCGAGTCTTGATGGTGCTATCAACCCTAGGGGCGACAATCCCAAGCTTTGTATTTGCAACAGGATTCTTATATCTGTTCAGCAAGATTTTAGGATGGGTACCATCGTTTGGTGTGAATAGCTGGAAGGGATATATTGGACCGGTTATTGTCAGCGCATTATTCTCACTTGCGTATGTTGTACGACTGACAAGAACTTCCACATTAGATGTTTTGAATCAGGATTATATTCGTACAGCAAGGGCAAAGGGACTTCCTGAATGGAAGGTACTTGGAAAACATGCATTAAGAAATGCATTGCTTCCGGTTGTAACTTATATCGGACCAATGTTTGCTGCATTGATTACAGGATCTTTCGTAGTAGAAAAGGTATTTGGTATTCCTGGAATCGGAAACTTATTTACAAACAGTATCCTTAACCGAGACTATACATTGATTATGGGTATTACTGTATTTTTCTCAGTTATTCTTGTAATCTGCATTTTAGTAGTCGATATTCTGTATGTATTAATTGACCCACGTATTAAATATCAGTAAAACAGGTGAGAAAATATGAGCGAAAAAAATAACGTTATCTCTCCGGAATTATGGGCACCGTTGGAACAGGAAGAAAAAAATGCTGAGAAAATGGAAAGGCCTAGTCTTACTTTTTTACAAGACGGATGGAGAAGATTAAAATCCAATAAAATAGCGATCCTTTCTTTGATCGTAATTGCTTTGATTACAATCGGAGCTATTTTTATCCCAATGTTTTGGAAATATGATTATAAGACACAGAATCTGGAATTAGCGAATATTCCGGATGTAATGAAAGTATATCCGCTTGACAACGGAAAAAATATTTATGTAACACCACAGTATACAGTTGTTGTGGTTGACAAAAAAGGAAATCTTGAAGGACTTGCAGAAGTAAAGAATAAAGATGTCAATGGAAAGAAAAATTTCTTTACGGTCGGAAACAGTGAAATCTGTGTTGATTATAGTGGTTATTCAGATGCAAGTAAAGAGTATAAAAAATTAGAAAAGAAAGCAGCAAAAAAAGATTTAGATACAGTAGCGATCAAAGGAATTAAATATCTTGAAAACTATTATGCAGGAAGCGATGTGACAGAGGTTACAATTGAAGAAGCCAAAAGTATTTTGGAAAACAAGATAGAAAGAACAGTGATCACTTGTGATGGTGAGAAGCTCACAAAGCAGGAGAAGATAAAAAATAAAACTTATCTGCTTGGAACAGATGGTCTTGGGAGAGATTTGTTTATCCGTATTGTATATGGTGCACGTATTTCTCTTTTGGTTGGTCTGTTTGCGGCATTTATCAACTTTGTGGTTGGTGTATTCTACGGCGCGATTGCAGGTTACTGCGGTGGAACAGTTGATAATATCATGATGCGTATTATTGACGTTCTGGACTCCATTCCGATGACGCTGTATGTTATTTTGATCATGGTTGTAGTAGGACCTGGTATTTCTTCCATCATTATTGCATTAGGTTTGACATTCTGGGTTAAAATGGCCCGTATCGTCAGAGGGCAGGTTCTGACGCTGAAACAGCAGGAATTTGTTAAAGCTGCCATCGTAACAGGAGCAGATACAAAGAGGATTATTGTGAAACACCTAATCCCGAATATGATGGGACCTATCATGGTAAATATGGCAATGCAGATTCCAAGTGCAATTTTCAATGAAGCATTCCTGAGCTTCGTAGGTCTTGGTATTTCTGCACCGATGGCTTCCTGGGGTACTTTGTGTAATGACGCTTTAGCAGGAATTTATGTATATCCATATCAGATGGTATATCCGGCGATTGCCATTTCAGTTACAATCCTTACATTCAACTTATTAAGTGATGGTTTAAGAGATGCATTCGATCCAAAACAGCGTAAATAAGGAGGAAAAAGCAAATGAGTGAAAAATTATTAGATGTAAAAAATTTACATACCTCTTTCTTTACGCATTTAGGAGAGGTGCAGGCGATCCGTGATGTTAGTTTTGGATTAGATAAAGGCGAGATCATTGGTATTGTAGGTGAATCAGGCAGTGGGAAGAGTGTTACGTCACTTTCTATTATGGGACTGCTTGCATATCCGGGAAGAGTAAAAGACGGGGAGATTCTCTTTAACGGAGAAGATCTTTTGAAGAAGAAAAAAAGTGAGATGCGTAAGATTCAGGGGGATCACATTGCTATGATCTTCCAGGATCCGATGACATCATTGAATCCGTTATTTAAAATTGGTGATCAGATTACAGAAGCCATTCTGACACATCATAAAATTAAAAAAGAAGATGCAAAAAAACGTGCACTTGAAATGTTGAAACTGGTAGGTATTCCTTCACCGGAAAAAAGATTTCATTCCTACCCACATGAGTTTTCAGGCGGTATGAGACAGAGAGCAATGATTGCGATGGCACTTTCTTGTGAGCCAGAGCTTCTGATTGCGGATGAGCCGACAACGGCACTGGATGTTACCATTCAGGCACAGGTACTGTCTCTTATGAAAGAATTAAATGAAAGACTGGGAACAGCTACTATTTTGATCACACATAACTTAGGATGTGCATCAAGTATCTGCGATAGAATCATCGTTATGTATGGTGGAAAGATTATGGAGGAAGGAACAACGGAAGAAATTTTCTATGAACCGCATCATCCATATACGATGGGACTTTTGAACTCTGTACCAAAGGTAACCGGAGAGGCATCTAAAGAGAGACTGGTTCCGATTCTTGGAACACCGCCGGATATGCTTCATCCACCGACAGGATGTCCGTTTTATCCGCGCTGCAAATATGCAATGAAAGTATGTGCATCTATGCCGGTGCCGGAACAGTATATCAGTGATACACATCGTGTAAGCTGTTTTATGTGCCATCCGCAGGCACCTCGGAACGAAGAGTACGAAAGTCAGAAAGGAGGAATCCGACATGCCAAATAATACACTTCTGGAAGTAAAAGACCTGAAAATGTATTTTGAGAATAAAAAAGGATTTTTAGGTAAAAAAATCGAGTATGTAAAAGCAGTGGACGGAGTTTCCTTCAAAATTCAAAAGGGAGAAACAATCGGACTTGTAGGAGAGTCCGGATGTGGAAAATCTACAACCGGATATTCCATCATGCGTCTCTATAAACCGACAGCAGGAGAAATCATATTTGATGGGAAAGATATTGCACAGTTGAGCGCAGCCGAAGTATGGCCATATAGAAAAAGAATGCAGATGATCTTTCAGGATCCATATGCATCTCTGAATCCTCGTATGACGGTTTCAGATATTATCGGTGAGCCACTGGATATTTATCATCTTTATGAAGGTAAGGAAAGACAGGAACGCATCTATGAATTGTTGAATACAGTTGGTCTTGGAAAAGACCATGCCAGCCGTTATCCTCATGAATTTTCAGGTGGACAAAGGCAGCGTGTCGGGATTGCAAGAGCACTTGCGGTAAATCCGGATTTTGTAGTCTGCGATGAGCCTATTTCGGCACTTGATGTCAGTATTCAGGCACAGGTAGTAAATATGCTTGAAGATCTGCAGGCAAGTCTTGGACTTACTTATTTGTTTATTGCACATGATCTTTCTATGGTCAGACATATTTCCCAAAAAGTAGGTGTTATGTATCTTGGATCTCTGGTAGAATTTGCGGAGACAGAAGAATTGTACGAACAGACACTGCACCCATATACAAAAGCATTGATGTCAGCGGTTCCTGAACTTGATCCTGCGATCAGTAAAACTAAGAAACCGGTTATGCTGCAAGGGGATGTCCCAAGTCCGATTGATACACCGGTTGGATGTAAATTTGCATCCAGATGCCCATATGCTACCAAACGCTGTCATGAAGAAAGACCAATCTTCAGAAACGTTGGAAATGAACATTATGTAGCCTGTCATCTGGTAGAATAATGCATAATTAAAGAGGAAATGAAAATATGAAATACAATTTTGATGAGCCTGTTGACAGAAGCAAAAACCGTTCTGCAAAATATGATGAAAGGGTAAAGAATTTTGGGACAGATGATGTGATTCCGCTTTGGATTGCAGATATGGATTTCAAGACAGCGCAGCCTATTATTGATGCATGTAAAAAGAAAGCGGAAGAAGGAATCTGGGGTTATACATCCCGCCCAGATAGTTATTTTAAAGCGTATGCCGACTGGCAGTTAAGAAGAAACGGATGGGCACTTGATACAAACTTATGTAGCTGGTGTTTAGGTGTGGTTCCGGCTCTTGCAGCGATCATTAAGCTATTTACAAAGAAAGAAGAAAAGGTTTTAATTCAGCCACCGGTTTATCCGGAATTTTTCGAAATCACAGAAAATACAGGGAGAGAACTTGTACAAAATAACTTTCTTGAGCATGACGGAGTGTGGGAAGTAGATTTTGAAGATTTTGAAAAGCAGGTAAAAGATCCCGCAGTGAAACTCTTCATTTTATGTAATCCACATAATCCGCTTGGACGCGTATGGTCCCAAGATGAGCTGTCTAAAATGCTGACACTTTGCTTTGAAAATGATGTTCAGGTAGTTTCGGATGAAATTCATTCGGATCTCATATTTCATGGAAAAAAACATATTCCGGCAGCAATTGTTGTCCCAGAAGCAGCTGATAAGGTGATCACATGTATTTCCGTGACAAAAACATTTAACCTGGCAGGACTTCAGGCATCAACCACGGTATTCCCAAATCTGGAAATGAAGAAAAAGTTCGACGGATATTGGGGTGGAATGGATATACATAGAAACAATGCGTTTAGTTCTGTTGCAATGGAAGCAGCATTGAATGAGGGCGAAGAGTGGTTGGAACAACTCCTTGCGTATATTTCTGGAAATCTTGATTATATATGTGATTATTTTGAAAAAAAGATTCCTCTGATCAAAGCAAATATGCCGGATGCAACCTATCTTGTGTGGCTGGACTGCAGAGCACTGCATATGGATAATGAAGAATTAAAGGATTTTATGATTTATAAGGCAGGGCTTGGATTAAATGACGGTTCGTCTTTTACAAGGACAATGAACGGCTTTATGCGGTTGAATGCAGCTTGTCCGAGAGCTGTTTTGGAGAAAGCTTTAAAGCAATTAGAGGATGCAGTCAATAATCTGAATATCTGATTAGAGGAGAAAAAGAAAATGCATGAATTAACACAATTAATTAAAGAGGATATGCGTCCGGCTCTTGGGGTAACAGAGCCGGGAGCGATCGCGTATGCGGTTTCAAAGGCAAAATCTTATGTTCCGGGAGAACTGGAACAGGTTACGCTTTTACTAAATAGTGGAATGTATAAAAATGCATATACATGTGGTATTCCGAACAGTCATTTTTACGGAAATGAATACGCAGCAGCTTTAGGGGCGGTAGCAGGAAAACCGGAAAAAGAGCTGGAGAGCCTTGCTAATGTAACAGAAGCCGACAATGTGGCAGCAGAGCAATTGGTAAAAGACGGAAAAATCGTTGTGAAAATGAGCGAGATTACGAGTCGTATTTTTATCGAAGCCCGCGTAAAGACAACAGGCGGAGAGGCTATGGTTCGGATCCGCGATGCACATACAAATATTGTTCGTATTGAGGCAAATGGAGAGGTGCTTCTTGAGAAGGAAGAAGCTTCTGTGGAAGGTGGACACGAAGAAAAACCATTGATCCACAATTATACATTAAAACAGATTTACGAATACGCAAAAGAAGTTCCGGCAGAGGAAATTGAATTTATCAAGGCTGCCTATGAGATGAACTATGCTCTTTTTGAAGAAGGAATCCAGAACCCGAGAACAACCTATGCACGGTATCTGCTTGAGAAAAATGGCGGAAAGATTATTTCGGATAATGAGTTAAAGACTGCATCTTTACTTTGCAATGCAGCAATTGAGGCCCGTGTGATCGGACTTGACAGACCAGCCATGAGCATTACCGGTTCCGGGGCACATGGAATCATTGCAACCATGCCTCTTTACGGTGTTTGCAAGATCCGCGGATTAAGCGATGAAACCTTATATCGTGCCACCGCATTAAGCTATCTCATCTGCATGTATATCAAAGAATATTCCGGTAAGCTTTCTGCTTTCTGTGGCTGCGGCATTGCTGCCGGTACAGGAATGGCCTGTGCGTTGGTTTTCCTTCATGGAGGTGATGAGCATGCAATGGCAAGAACGATCAACAACATGTCCAGCAGTATTACCGGTATGATCTGTCATGGCGGAAATAAGGGCTGTACGATGAAAGGTGTTGTGGCAGTGAACGCTGCATTCCAATCGGCAGACTTTGCGATGCATGATATTTTTATTGATGATATTCATGGAATCAATGGTTTTACACCGGAAGATACGATGCGGCATATGGGAGAAATCGCTTCGCCAGGCATGATTGGAACTGAGAAGACAATCGTGGATATTCTGCAGGAAAAAGGAGAATAGAAGATAGAAAAAGAAAAAGCCTTTGAATTGTGAACTGCTTCCCGTCAAGTAGACAATTAAAAAAATAAAATTTATTTCTGCCACTAGAT